>JANOTE010000680.1:0-3998 GCA_031416195.1 Rhodoferax sp. | reverse complement strand
GCCGCCCGCACAACCAATTCCGCCGCAGTTTCAACTACCGCCGCAGTTCCAGCAGGCCCAACCCCAAGCCCAGGCACAACCGCAAACCCTGATTGGCACCCCGCGCAGGGGCGAGCCGATCACGCTGAATTTTGTCAACGCCGAGATCGAAGCCGTGGCCCGCACCATGGCCACCATCACCGGGCGTAACGTCGTGGTGGACCCCCGCGTGAAAGGCGTGATGACCCTGACCACCGAGCGTGCTGTCGCACCCGCGGTGGCCTACAACCAGTTTTTGGCCACCCTGCGCCTGCAAGGCTTCACTGTGGTGGAGGCGGGCGGGCTGGACAAGGTGATTCCCGAAGCCGATGCTAAGCTGCAAAGCGCCACTGTGACTGTGGGCACGGCGGCCACCAGCTCGGCGGGCAACCAGATCATCACGCAGATTTTTCGCTTGAACTACGAGTCTGCCAACAACCTGGTGGCCATTCTTCGCCCACTGATCAGCCCCAACAACACCATCAACGTCAACCCCGGCAACAACTCGCTGGTGATCACCGATTACGCGGACAACCTGCGCCGCCTGGGCCGCATCATCGCGGCAATGGATGTGGCCAACGCGACGGATGTGGAGATCATTCCCCTCAAGCACGCCATCGCGGCAGACCTGGCCCCGCTGGTTTTGCGATTGATGGAATCATCCGCCGGTGGCGCAGGTGGCGTTCCGGGGCAGGCGGCAGACAGCTCGTTCCGAACCACGCTGCTGGCCGAGTCGCGCTCCAACTCCTTGATACTGCGTGCGGCCAACCCAGCGCGCGTCGCACTGGTGAAATCACTTGTTGAAAAGCTGGATCGCTCGGTCGACACCGCCGCCAATGGCGCATCGGGCAATATTTATGTTGTTTACCTGAAGAATGCCGAGGCCACCAAGCTCGCTGTGACCTTGCGCGCCGCGCTCAGCGGCGACGCAACCCGTGCATCGTCCGCGCCCAGCACACCCACGCCAGCGGGCATCGCAACCGCTGCGGCCAACCAGCCGCTGGGTCAATCTGCCCAGCCCTCCACCGGTGGGCAAATCCAGGCCGACCCGTCCACCAACTCGCTCATCATCACTGCCAGCGAGCCGCAATACCGCCAGATTCGTGCCGTGATCGACCGGCTGGACGTACGCCGCGCGCAGGTCTACGTCGAGAGCCTGATTGCCGAAGTCAACGCTGACAAAGCCGCCGAGTTCGGCATTCAGTGGCAAGGCCCACTAGGCCAGAACGGCGACTCGCTGATCGGCCTGTTGGGCACCAACTTTCGCATCGGCGGGCAAAACATCATTTCACTCGCCGCAGGGGCCGGCACGGTGGCACCCAGCGCAGGGCTGAATCTTGGCGTGGTCAACCGCACCACTGGCGCGGGTGGCAACGGCATTTACGTGCTAGGGTTCCTCGCGCGCTTCCTGCAAGCCAATGGCGACGGCAATATTCTGTCCACACCCAATCTGCTCACGCTGGACAACGAAGAGGCCAAGATCGTCATCGGCCAAAACGTGCCTTTTGTCACCGGCCAGTTCACCAACGCGGGCGGCAACAGCAACACGGTCAACCCGTTTCAAACCATCGAGCGCAAAGACGTGGGCATCACGCTCAAGGTCAAGCCGCAGATCAGCGAGAACGGCACCGTGCGCCTGACCATCTCGCAGGAAGTCTCCACCGTGCAGGCATCTACCCTGAACGCCGCCACTGGCCCCACCACCAACAAGCGCTCAATCGACACCAACGTGCTGGTGCAAGACGGCTCCATCGTCGTGCTGGGCGGCCTGCTGTCCGATGAGTACTCGGGCAACCAGGAAAAGGTGCCCGGCCTGGGCGACCTTCCGCTGTTCGGCAATCTCTTCAAATCCGAATCCCGCAGCCGCAAGAAGACCAACCTGATGGTGTTTTTGCGCCCGGTGGTGGTGCGCGATACCAGCAGCAGTGATGCCCTGTCGGTCGACCGGTACGACCTGATGCGCAGCACGCAGCAGGCCGCGCAGCCCGAGCCCAGCGTGATGGTGCCCGTGAATGAAGCGCCGCTGTTGCCCGAGCTCAACCCGCGACCTCCCGGAACAGCGCCTGCCATCCAAAAGCAATGACCACAAGATACCCCCTGCCCTACGCCTTCGCCCGCACGCACCAGTTGCTGCTGGAGGAAGACGATGGCAATTTGACGCTGTGCCTGCACGCTGCGTCCAGCGCTTCGGGTGCAAGCGAAGTCGGTCGCAAGTTTGGCATGCACCAGGTCGAGTTGCACCCGGCAGACGTGCTGATCCAGCGCATCAGCGCCGCTTACGCGCAGGGTGAATCCAGCGCCGCCACCGTGGTGAGCGAGGTGGAAAGCGATGCCGATTTGACGCGCATGATGCAGGACTTGCCGGCCATCGAGGATTTGCTCGAAACGGCAGACGACGCGCCCATCATCCGCATGCTCAACGCGCTGTTGACGCAGGCCGCACGCGATGGTGCCAGTGACATCCATATCGAGCCCTATGAGCGCCATTCCAGCGTGCGCTTTCGGGTGGACGGCACGCTGCGTGAAGTCGTCAAACCAAACCGCGCGCTGCACGCCGCGCTGATCTCGCGCCTGAAAATCATGGCCGAGCTGGATATTTCTGAAAAGCGCATGCCGCAAGATGGCCGCATCAGCCTACGCATTGGCACCCGCGCGGTTGACGTGCGCGTGAGCACCCTGCCTAGCGCACATGGCGAGCGCGCGGTGCTGCGTCTCCTGGATAAATCAGAAAGCAAGCTCAACCTGGAAGCGGTCGGCATGCAAGGCGAGGTACTGGCGCAATTGCAAAAGCTCATCGCCCAGCCGCACGGCATCATCTTGGTGACCGGCCCCACAGGTTCGGGCAAAACCACTACGCTCTATGCCGCCTTGAGTCGCCTGGACGCAGCGGGGAGCAACATCATGACGGTGGAAGACCCGATTGAATACGAACTGTCGGGTATCGGCCAAACCCAGGTCAACGCCAAGATCGACCTGACCTTCGCCAAAGCCCTGCGCGCGATTTTGCGGCAAGACCCTGATGTGATCATGATCGGCGAAATCCGCGATTTCGAAACCGCGCAGATCGCCATTCAAGCGTCGCTGACCGGGCATTTGGTGCTGGCCACCCTGCACACCAACGATGCCGCCAGCGCCGTAACGCGGCTCACCGACATGGGCATCGAGCCCTTTCTGCTCAGCTCCTCCCTGCTCGGCGTGCTGGCCCAGCGGCTGGTGCGCAAGCTGTGTACGCACTGCAAATTGGTGGATAGCGAGCAC
Source organism: Rhodoferax sp. (assembly GCA_031416195.1). Classification (GTDB taxonomy): domain Bacteria; phylum Pseudomonadota; class Gammaproteobacteria; order Burkholderiales; family Burkholderiaceae_C; genus JANYCG01. The sequence continues at coordinate 722 of JANOTE010000680.1, read as the reverse complement.
ACCACCTACCACCCGGTTGGCTGCCAGCACTGTGGCCACACCGGCTACCAAGGCCGCACGGGCGTGTTTGAGTTGCTGGTCACTGACGACGCCGTCCGCGCCCAGATTCACACCCGCGCCTCCGAGGCGGAAATCCGGATTGCCGCGCTGGTGGCCGGCATGACGCTGATGCGCGACGACGGCGAGCGGCTGGTGGCAGCAGGCATCACCTCGCGCGAAGAATTGTTGCGCGTGACCCGCGACTGACATCCCGCATTCGCCAACAGCCGACGAAAACAAGCAAGCAAGACCACCGACAAAGCAAGCCATGCCCGCCTACTCGTTTGAAGCCATGCAAAGCGACGGTAAATTTCGCCGCGGCATCATTGAAGCCGATACGGTCAAGGCCGCTCGCAGCATGCTGCGAACCCAGGCCCTGGTGCCCCTGGCCGTCAACCCGGTGGCCAGTGACGGAAAACCCGGCAGCACGCAGTCGGTTTGGAAGACCCCGTTATTTGGCGCTCGCGTGTTCAGCGCCTCCGGGCTGGCGATCTGGACCCGCCAGATTGCAGGCTTGGTTTCCTGCGGACTGCCGCTGGAGCGTGCACTGACTGCGCTGACCGAGGAAGCGGAGGAGGAGAAACAGCGCAATCTGGTGGCCGCGCTGCGCGCCGAGGTCAACGGTGGGGCGAGTTTTGCCCGCTCACTGTCACAGCATCCCAATGAATTTTCGGAGATTTATA
>JANOTE010000679.1:0-3216 GCA_031416195.1 Rhodoferax sp. | reverse complement strand
GCGCTGTACGCCGCTTGGCCAATCTGGCCGTCATAAGCGGCGACAGATGCCGTGGAGACCATCACGCCGCGCTCACCGGTGGCTTCGGGCTCGTTTTTGCTCATGGCATCGGCGGCCAGACGAATCATGTTGAAGCTGCCAATCAAATTGATGGTCACCGTGCGCTTGAACGCCTCAAAATTGTGCGGCCCGTTTTTACCCACAGTTTTCTCCGCGCTGGCAATACCCGCGCAATTGACCAAACCCATCAGCTTGCCCAGGCTGATGGCTTTGGCCACCACGGCCTGACCATCCGCTTCGCTGGTGACATCGCACTTCACAAACGCGCCGCCAATCTCCTTAGCCACCGCCTCGCCCTTTTCGGTCTGCATGTCTGCGATGACGACGGTGCCGCCCTTGGAGGCCAGCATGCGCGCCGTGCCCTCACCCAAACCGGATGCGCCACCCGTCACGATGAAAACTTTGCCTGCGATGTCCATGATGAGATCTCCTGAATTATTGAACCAAAATTATCGCGGATTGTGGCGCTGCCGCCAGCCGCCCCTCAAATTGAGTTTTCGATTGCTGCTAGAATTCAGTTTGTTATTTTCAGGCGCGTAGCTCAGCTGGTTAGAGCACCACCTTGACATGGTGGGGGTCGATGGTTCGAGTCCATTCGCGCCTACCAAATTCCAATTTCAACAGTCTTGCCTCTGCGCTCATGCGTGACGTATGCACAATGTTTGAAACTTGGGTTTGGTTTCTGAGGGTAAACCTGCTGTGTAGCCAGGTGGCCTCTCCCTAAAATGTGTTGCACTGCAATATCGACCGTGTTCAGTCAAATTATTTGGCAGGTCGTTGGCAAAGTCAGAGGAGCACGGCCATGCAAAACAAAAAAACAAGTGAAGCTGCTAACGCCAAGCGCGAAAGTTATCAACATAACGCCAACCGCGTTATCAAAAAATACCCCAACCGCCGCTTGTATGACACGGACACATCGGCCTACATCACGCTCTCAGAAGTGAAGCAGTTGGTGATGGCCAGCGAGGGTTTTGTGGTGCGCGATGCCAAAACTGGCGAGGATTTGACGCGCAGCATCCTGCTGCAGATCATCCTGGAAGAGGAGGCCAACGGCTCGCCAATGTTCACGCCCGAGGTGCTCTCCAACGTGATCCGTTTTTACGGACACGCCTTGCAGGGCTTTATGGGCGGGTTTCTGGAGAAGAGCATGCAAACGATGGCGGAGATGCAAACCCGGCTGGGCGAGCAGGCCAAACCGCTGACGCCAGAAATATGGTCGCAATTCATGGGCTTGCAGTCGCCCATGATGCAAGGTTTGATGAGCAAGAACCTGGAGCAGTCAAAAAATATCTTCGCGCAGATGCAGGAGCAGATGCAAAAGCAGACTGAGCAAATGTTGGGCACTTTTGGGATCAAGCGTTGATCCTGCGTTTGAGCGGACAATAGAAGGATGAGCGAAGTCCTTTCTCCCCCTGTAATCCAAGCTAACAAGATCCCCAAAGTCGGCTTCGTCAGCCTGGGTTGTCCCAAAGCGCTGACCGATTCCGAGCTGATCCTCACGCAGCTCAGTGCCGAGGGTTATCAAACCTCCAAAACCTTTCACGGTGCCGACCTGGTCATCGTCAATACCTGCGGCTTCATTGACGATGCGGTGAGGGAAAGCCTAGACACCATCGGCGAGGCGCTGGCCGAGAATGGCCGCGTGATCGTCACTGGTTGCCTGGGTGCCAAATCAGGCGCTGATGGCGGTAATCTGGTGCGGCAAATGCATCCCAGCGTGCTCGCCGTCACTGGCCCGCATGCCACGCAGGAGGTGATGGACGCGGTTCATCTGAACTTGCCCAAGCCGCACGACCCGTTCATTGACCTTGTTCCCAACACCTTTGGCGTGGCCGGCATCAAACTCACGCCGCGCCATTATGCGTATCTCAAAATCAGTGAAGGCTGCAACCACCGCTGCACGTTTTGCATCATCCCCAGCATGCGCGGCGATTTGGTGTCGCGCCCGATTGGCGATGTGCTCAATGAAGCGCGCGCGCTGTTTGAAGGCGGCGTGAAAGAGCTGCTGATAATCAGTCAGGACACGTCGGCTTACGGTGTGGACGTGAAATACCGCATGGGTTTTTGGGATGGCAAGCCGATCAAAACGCGCATGCTGGATTTGGTGCAAGCGCTGGGCGACATTGCCGAACCGTATGGCGCGTGGGTGCGCCTGCATTATGTGTACCCCTATCCGAGCGTGGACGACGTGTTGCCGCTGATGGCCACAGGCAAAGTATTGCCATATCTGGACGTGCCGCTGCAACACAGCCACCCCGACGTGCTCAAGCGCATGAAGCGCCCGGCCAGCGGCGAGAAAAACTTGGACAGGCTGCTGAAGTGGCGCGGGATTTGCCCCGAAATCGTGGTGCGCAGCACCTTCATCGCTGGTTTTCCGGGCGAGACGGAAACTGAGTTTGAGCATCTGCTGGACTTCATGCGGGAGGCAAAAATCGACCGCGCAGGCTGCTTTGCCTATAGCCCGGTGGACGGCGCAGCCGCGAATCAGCTTGACGGTATGTTGCCCTTCGAACTGCGCGAAGAGCGCCGCGCCCGATTCATGGAAGTGGCAGAAACCGTATCAGCCGCCAAGCTGCAAAAACGCATCGGTGCAACCATGCAGGTGTTGATCGATAGCGCCCCCGGTATGGGCAAAAAAGGCGGCGTAGGCCGCACCTACGCCGACGCGCCAGAGATTGACGGCACCGTAAAGCTGTTGCCACCCGAGAAGATCAGTAAAACGCTGAAGGTGGGAGAGTTCACCAAAGCGCGGATCGTCGGCACGCAAGGGCATGATCTTGTGGCGCTTCCGATCTGAAAAGAGCTGCGTGAATTTTGGGGAATTCAACGTCATGCAGGCAATAAAAAAGCGGCTTGAAAATAATTTCAAACCGCTATCTCATCAATACGTTGCGTGCTGTCAGAAATTCAATAGTCGGGATGCAGTGCAAGGCGAAAACCGCAGCAGTACACATGTACTGCGAGGATTTTCAACGCCGCAATGCGCCCGAATATTGGATTTATGGCAGCACGCAATGGTGCCCAGGAAGGGACTCGAACCCCCACGAAGTTACTCGCTAGTACCTGAAACTAGTGCGTCTACCAATTCCGCCACCTGGGCATCTCAGGACAAAGGAAGATTGTATCAAAAATATTAGTCAAATCAGCGGCTTGCTC
>JANOTE010000678.1:0-1538 GCA_031416195.1 Rhodoferax sp. | reverse complement strand
AACAGCGACGGCGTTGGTGCTGCTTTCTGCGATTGGCATCGTTTGGTTCGCTGTCTTCTTGGTGTTTTACAATTTCGTGCGCTGGGATGATGTACTGGGCGCCGCAGGTGTCGTACCCACTGCAACGGTCGCCGTTGCAGTATTGATTCTGGCAGTGACAATAGCCTTGAATTTGCCTACCGCGTTGTTTCAGCGTATGCAGTTTGCGCTTCAACTCGGCTATCTCAACGGCATATCGCAGGCTGCTGGCGGCATACTGGCATTGGCCTTTATCTACTTGGTCACCAAGACAGATTGGGGCCTGCCTGGTATGGTGGCAGCAACACTGGCAGCACCGTTGTTGTCAACCTGGTTGAGTGCTGTATGGATGTTTGCCCGCACGCCTGAAATTCGTCTCGCGGTCGCTGACTTTGACGGAGCGGCCGTCAGGCCAATATTGAAATCGGGTGGTCAATTTCTTTTTCTTGGCCTGGTTTTCTGCCTTTGCCAGACCTCAGACAATCTGGTCATTGCCAACGTGCTGGGTGCTGGTGCTGTCGCCAATTTTGCGGTGCATCAAAAATATGTCTCACCCATCGCGTTTATTGGTGGAATGGCGCTGACGCCACTTTGGGCTGCCTACGGCGAGGCGTTGGCCCGTGGCGACATTGTCTGGATCAAACGCGCATTCAAGAAGTCGGTGCTTTCGCTGCTGCTGATCGCGACTGTTCTTTCTGTTCTCTTGCTGTTTTTGCTGCCTACCTTGATGACGCTGTGGATGAAAGACCGTTTGGCGCACGATATGTTGATGGCCGGCTCATTGCTGATCTGGGTAACGGTTGAACTTGTCGGTAAAGCTATATCAATCTTTTTGCATGGGATGGGCTTAGTATCTCAACAAGTGTGGACGGCGCTTATATTTTTGCCGGTTTGTCTAGGCGCCAAGGTTTTGTTCGCGCAGCAGTACGGTGCTCCGGGGGTGGTTATCGGCACAACGCTGGCCTATCTTGCCGTGCATGCGTGGCCCTATTGGCGTTTGGTCAGGGCTTGGCACCTTGCGCATCCGGACAACATAGGCTCGGTGCCCAACCCGGCGGCCGGATCATGAAGTTCAGCGTCGTCACCTGCACATGGAACAGCGTTGCTACGCTGGCTGAAACCATCCGGTCAGTGAAGGCGCAAACCCACCCCGATGTTGAACACCTGTTTGTCGACGGTGGATCGACCGACGGCACCCTTGAACTGATCGCGCGCGCATGCCCGCAAGCCCGCGTGCTGCAAGGCATCACGGGGGGTATCAGTCGGGCCATGAATGCCGGCATCGAAGCGTCGACCGGTGAGGTGGTCGCCCATCTGCATTCCGACGACTTCTATGCCGACGCCCATGTGCTGTCTCGGGTGGATGCAGCCCTGCTGGCCAGCCGCGCCAAGTGGGCCTTCGGCGGCATGGACACGCTGCAAGACGGCGTGCGCCGGCCCGCCGTGCGGCGCATCAGGCCCTTCACACCTTCGCGCTATGCCAGCGGTCGCGTCGCCATCTTGCATCCCACGGTGTTTGT
>JANOTE010000677.1:0-3844 GCA_031416195.1 Rhodoferax sp. | reverse complement strand
GGCGCGATGGAGACGGGCTACCAGCGCAGCAAGATCCAGGAAGAGTCGATGCACTACGAGATGCAGAAGCACACCGGCGAGTACCCCATCATCGGCGTCAACACCTTCCGCAACCCGCATGTCGACACCCACCCGCAGCAGATCGAGCTGGCCCGCTCGACCGAAGAAGAGAAGGAATCTCAGCTGGCCCGGTTGGCCGATTTCCATGCCCGCCACGCCGGCAAATCACCGGCGATGCTCAAACGCCTGCAACAAGCGGTGATCGCCAACGACAACGTGTTCGAGGTGCTGATGGACGCGGTGCGCTGCTGCAGCCTGGGGCAGATCACCTCGGCGCTGTTCGAGGTGGGTGGGCAGTACCGGCGCAGCATGTGAGGCGGCGCGACCACCCGGCGCCACCGGCGTAGCCTGGCCGCCCTCAGATCACCGACAACTGCAGCGCGGCCAGAAAGTCCTGCTGCGCCAAATCGGCCAATGCAGGCTTGCTTGCGGTCTCGTACAGGCGCAACGCCTGGCGCTGGTCGTCATCAGGCTGGTCGAGTTGGGGCTCCCCGTTCTCGGTGGTCACGGTGGCCAGCGCAGCGTCCAGCTCGGCCGGGCGCTTGGCCTGCGGGTTGTCAGCCACACGCAGCAGGGGCTCAAGGTCGGCAAAGCGCGAACGCAGGCCTTTCCAATCCACACGCTCGCCCAGGCGGGCATGGCTAAACAATTGCAGCACGGTGAGCACGCCATCGCCTGGGCGCTGCGCCACCAATTGATCGAAGTATCGGCTGGCAGCCGCTTCGCCATCGTGCGCGGCCAGCCACAGGCCATGCTCGGACTGCCAGCGCACATCCTGCCCCAGCGGTTCCGCAGCTACCCTCAGGGCCTCACCGGCACGTTGCAGGTCTTGGTTGGCTTGGCCAAACGTGGCTAAGCCCGCACGCTGGCGCCACATAGTGGACTCGCCCAATGCGTCCAGCCCGCGCAGGGTGGTGCCTGCAGCCGACTCCAAGGCCCCCCAATCGCCTGCAGTGGTATCGCGACGCGGCTTCAGCTTCTTCAGCGGCATCGGCCGGCCTGCGGCCAAGGCGTCGTAGCGCCGACGCAAATCGGCCAGCACACGCTGATCCTTATCGTTGGCTTCACAGATCTGTTCTGCCCAGGCCAACGCGTCGCGAGCAGCCGCAGCCCGGCCCAAGTCGATCAATACGGCAGTCAAGCCACAAGCGATGGGCGTATGCCGTCGAAAGTACTGTTGACCTTGGAGGTAAACAGCTAGCGCTTCTTCGAGACGCCCAGCCATCCGGAGCGTGTGTGCCAGGTCGCCCCAAACCACCGGATTGTCGGGGAACCGACGTATCGCAGCACGGTACACCGCCTCACCCTCATCCAACTGGCCGCGCATCGCCAGCGCGTGACCCAATTGAGTGTGCGCGAAGGGGCTGTATGGGAAGCGGCGCCGGGCATACCAAAACGCGGCACGGGCACGCGACCAGTCATCCAATGCGTCCAGTGCCGTGGCAACTACCGACCAACTGTGAGGATTGCCTGGTGCCCAGGCAGCGGAAAGTTGCCCCAAAGCCAGGGCCCAAGCGGAGTCGCGTGCCTGCCCTGTAGGTGCAGCTTCACTGCCCGGGCGCCTCGGCTGCAGCAGAAACCTCGCCAACTGGTGATGGCACACCACAAGTGAATAACTTTCACCAGTCTCCCGCGCGAACAGCAAGTGGCGATCCATCTGTGCCTGCAAGGCCGGCCGTACAGCAGAGGTTTCGCGGTCATAGCGCGCAAGCAGCGGTTGGATGTCATCGTCCCAGCGCGGTGGCGCCAACGGCCGGCGCCCTGCCCGCGCTGGCGCCGCCTGGTTGGCGGCAGGTTGCCGTTCATCCACCCAATGGCGCAGTGTGCGCAGCGCATCAGTTTTCGCGCGGACCGCCAAGGCCTCGCGCAGGCGACTGGCCCAACGGTCACGCGACATTGGGTAAACAGCGCTCAAAAAATCCAGTTCGGCCAGCCATTGCTTTTTAATCGACGGGTCGTCGCGGCCACGGGCTAACACCAGCCCAAAGTCGATCAGCCCGTTCACTAAAGCCAGGGGCAAACTGGTTTCGGGTGAGCCGGCGTCATCGCGCGGCATTCGACGCAGGCCAAACAGCGCCAGTTGCGTCCACGAGCGCTGCCCTTGCCGGCACAGCGAAATCCAAAATTGCAACAAATCCCGGTTGGGCTGCTGCAAGGCCAGGGCCCTAAGAAAGGCGGCGCGCGGCTCACGCGATGCATAGCTGGGCTGGCTCTGCAGCCAGGCCCACAGCGCCCTGGCCTGCCCCCGACACCAGCCCAGGCAGCGCGGCAAGGACATGCTTTGAAGCAAGGTGAATGCGTCGGCCAGGGCCTGCGCAAACTGCTTGGCGGTCACGCCCTCGGGCAGGGCATCGCGCCGCCGTTGCGCGGCCAACCAACGCTGCAACGCGTTGTCAAGCTGCTCTTCCTGCGCCGTGGGAAAGAACTGTGGCAAGGCCTGCGGCACCTCGGCTGCGGCATAGCCGCCCAACCACACCTGGCCCAGCAATAGATCGTTCAACGCGTCATCAGCGTTGTCGCCAAAGCGGGCCAGCCATGCGGCAGCCGCCGGGTCGATCTTGTCGGCCGTCATCGCGCGGGCAGGGGTGTCAGACATTGGCAAGGTCACAGCCAAATTCGTCGCGTTCGGTGTCCAGGCGCAGCCAATCCAGATGCAGGCGTCGCGAGAGCAACAAATCTACAGCCAGCGGCAGCGAAATCAAGCCCCAACGAACCACATGTTCCGGGCGGTAATTGACGAAGGAATGCACCAACTCCAACCCCATGCGGTAGTCCGCCTGCGTGCTGACCGGGCGCAGATTGAGCGCTCGACCGCAGCGCTGTGGCGCGCTGGGCGCCGTAGCTGCGGGCACAGGCGTCGGGAAGAAGTAGGGATTCAGCGGTCCGTCTAACACCGTAGGAATGCAAAACCCGCCGTGTCCGGCCCGCTTGGCATGGTCTTTCACCTCTTTGACGGTGTAGCGCATCAGCAGCACTTTGATCGGCTCGCGGCTGCTGGCGGGGCTCAGGTGCCCCAGGCCCAAATGGTCGCGCAGCGCGTGCGGCCAGTCGGCACCTGCGTCGGCCAGCAAGTCTTCGATTTCGGGTTCAGTGGTGGCAAATGCGGGGCGTTGATGCCGGCTGGAGTTCCAGCCTTCGCAAACGCGCACCAGCACCGCATCGGCAGCTTTGTGTTGTGCGGCGGTGGCCGACGCCTGGTTCCGATCAAGAACCGCCCGCTCGAATTCGGTCTCGTCCACACCGGAGCCCTTGAGCGCAAAGCCCACATCCTCCACCCGATACAGCGCCAGGTTGTCCTCAATGCCGTGCCAAGCGTTGCTGCCATTGAGTACCGCATCAAATGTGTGGGGAACACCAGCATCGCCCTGATCCAGGTCAATGTGCTCGCGCAGGTAGCGATTCTTGTGCGCCGTCGCGAAGGCTGTGACATCCGGCCAAGGTCCGGTGCCCAGGGCCGCCGCAAAGGCCGCAAGCCGATCCGCGCTGACGCGTTCTTCCATCACGACGTTCTCAAGCATGGCCTGGTCTGCAACGGGCAAGCCTGGCTGCGCGCGTATTTTTCGAACCAGAGCCTGAAACGCTGGCAATTGATCAGTGTCCATTGCTCCTCTCCCTAGTGCCGGAATGTAACGTCTGGCGCGCCTCGGGCTTCGACCTGTGCCACCCGGCCACCAGCGTCAGCATGACGATCAATGGGCCCGCGCCCAGCATCCTGGCGATGTTCATGAACGCGGCAATCGACCAGCAGATCGAGAAGTTCGCCAACGACAACGCCCGCCAGCCC
>JANOTE010000676.1:0-14571 GCA_031416195.1 Rhodoferax sp. | reverse complement strand
TGCAGTCCTGCGCCAGAGAATCAACCGCCCTTTTTAGGCCGCTTGCCCGGGTTCTTCTTGCTGTTGGTTGAGCTGCCACGCTCCAGGCTGCGCAACTGGCCGCGTGGGGCGGTGAAATTGACACCTTTGGGCGGCACAGGGCGCGGGGTGGCTTTGCGTTCTGCTTCGGTGCGGGGGGCTTGTGCCATGATAAAACTCCGTAGATGTGTAGGGTCAGATTGACCAAGCCGCCGATTATCCCGCAGATTGAGAGTAGTTCCTCTGGGGACATTGAAAATACCTATTATGGGTATATTAGATGGAAAAGTGCCTTGCAGCGCTAATTTTTAACATTTAAAGGCTTTGGCTCCCGTATATATTGCACAGTAAGATATTAAAGTTATAGCATTTAGAGTGAGGCATTACTGCGTTGGGGCCAGCGGCAGATTCAACAGCAGGTTTTGCGGCTTGAGTTTGACGAGTTTGCCCGCTGTCATTGCCAGCCCCAGGTAGACCGGCTTGCCGACCACATCGTTGCGCATGTCGTGGGGGTTTTTGAAGGTCAGGCGGAACAGGCTCAAGAGGCTCTGCATGCGGGTCGACTCCACTGGCCGACCTTCGTACAAGTCGTTGAGCAGCGCGGTGGATTCGACATCCAACCCAATGTGCCAGCGCCAGTTGGCATCTTCAATTTTGTGCTCCGGCTGGATGCTGACCTGCACGCCCAGGAAGTGCGCCACCCACGCCTGCAGCACGCGCGCAATCGCCTTCAGGCCAGAGCGCGCCCGCGTCATGTTGAGCACCAGGCCGTGACTCAAATCGGTACTGATGCCGTGCGTGAGGTCCAGCAGGAAGTTGTGGCGGTCACTTTGTTGCCAATATTGCAGGGCGTTGTCGTCATTGAGCACTTGCAAGTTGACCTCGCGCATCGGCGCATTGCTTTGGGCCAGCAGGCGCCCGATATCGCCCAGCCCGCCGGTTTCGTTGAGCAAGTCCAGCACAGTCTGGTCGCCGCACAGAATCTGGCCGTCGTTGGAATGAATGCGCTGCGGGCGAAACAGCAGCTCGCCCGCGCGGGCGACCTGCGCATCTTTTTCATCGTCGAGCAGGTTGCGAACAATCGCCTGCACCACCAGGTCGATGAAGAGCGGTGGCAGGTTGATTTGGCCTGAGCGAATCGTGGCCAGATACCACGCCTCCAGCGTTCCTGCCGCCAGCAAGCCATCGCGAAACGCGAGGAAGTATCGGTAGTTGGCTGCAACATCAGCGTCTTGCAGCGCCGTGAGCTTCGCCTCGCCTGCGGTGGCACGCGGGTTGTCAACCAATTCGGCATGCAAGGCGATTTCTGAAGCGCAAGATTCATCAACCAGCGCCAGCTCGGGCCGCTGCAAATACAGGCGCAGGTAGCCGTCAGTCGGTATCAGCCAGCCGCGTACGTTGCGTTGAAGTTTGGAGAAGCCGCTGGATGGCCAGAAATCTTGGGGATCAGTCACATCAGGGCTTCTTCACGAGCGGGGTTACGGCGCTGATTGCGACGGTGCCTATGGTGAGTGCAGGGCGCACCAACCTCGTCAAAACGGGGGGTATTTTCATGCTGACTCCTTTTTGTGTCACGCAAGTATCTGCGCTTGCGTGACTGATGGCGGATGGCTTTCGCAGTAAGCTTCGGAACGGTTAAACGTGAAAAAAGTTTCACAAAAATCCAAGGAGCTTTATTTTGAACGATCTCTTCTCCCTCAAGGGCCGCACCGCCCTCATTACCGGTGGCTCGCGCGGCATTGGCCGCATGATTGCCGCTGGATTTTTGGCCCAAGGCGCACGCGTCTACATTTCGGCGCGCAAGGCGATGGTGTGCGATCAAACGGCCATCGAGTTGTCCAAACACGGTTTTTGCGTTTCGCTGCCGGGTGATGTGGCAACCGTCGAGGGTGCCAAGGCGCTGGCCGCCGAGTTTGCTGCGCGGGAGGGCACGCTGGACATTCTGGTCAACAACGCCGGGGCCGCCTGGGGAGCTGAGTTTGACGAGTTCCCCGAAAGCGGTTGGGACAAAGTGGTCGACACCAACCTCAAAGCGCCGTTCTTCCTCACCCAAGCCTTGATGCCGCAACTGCGAAAAGCAGGTTTGACGCACTGCGCCAAGGTGATCAACATCGCCTCGATTGACGGCATCTCAGTCAACCCTCAGGAGACCTATTCGTACGCCGCCAGCAAGGCGGGGTTGATTCAACTCACCCGCCGCATGGCGCTGCGCCTGGTGAAAGACAACATCGTCGTCAGCGCCATCGCGCCGGGTGCCTTCGCTTCCGACATGAACCGCACGGCGCGCGATCATGCAGTAGAGGTCTCCAAGCACATCCCAGCAGGGCGCATTGGCACCGATGAAGACATGGCTGGTGCCGCGATTTACCTGGCCAGCCGGGCGGGGGATTACGTGGTCGGCTCCACCTTGGTGGTGGATGGTGGTGTGACCCACGCGCGATGAGCCTGGGGCAGGCAGATGTTATTCAACGCCATTCGCAGCAGCGCGGTGGCGACATTGCCATGCACTTTGAGGGCGAGCATCTAAGCTATGGTCAGTTATGGCGCTGCATTGAATCTGCCACCCAGACGTTAAAGCAAGCAGGCGTACAGCCGGGCGACCGGGTGGCATGCCTTAGCCTGAACCATCCGCGCGTGATCGTGCTGCCAAGCGCAACGTTCCCGTGTGCCAAGTCTATGGCGCAACAGAAACGGGCCCGCTGTCGATCAGCCTTGCACGCGCGGATGCCGTCGCGCACGCGGGCAGCGCGGGCCGGGCGGCACCGGGTGTGCAGGTGCGGTTGGTGGATGAATCGGGCGACGAGGTCCAACCGTCTGGTATTGGCGAAATTTGCCTTCGCGCCCCCAACCTGATGCGCGAGTATTGGCTTGACCCCCACAACCGAGCCTTCCATGATGGCTGGTTCCACACCGGGGACTTGGCCCATTGCGATGGCGACGGGTTTTACCACGTGGTGGGCGGCAGCAAAGACATGATCATTTCGGGCGGCGAAAACATTTACCCCGCCGAGATTGAAAATATTATGGCCGAATGCCCCTGGGTTGCCGAGGTTGCTGTCGTCGGTCTGCCCGATGACAAATGGGGCGAGGTGGCGGTCGCCGTCATCGTCAAGAAACCAGGCTCCTTGCTGGACACCTCAGATATGACGGCTTGTCACCAAAGTTTCAGACCTTGGTGTTAACCCGAGGCACGGACGCGAACCGCCCGCTTACGATAACGTTCCCGCCAGACGCGAAGGGCTTGGGTTTCAGGCCCCATTTGTCATTGGCGTTACTTTTTGGAGATCAGAATGAAAAATATCAAACTCGCGCTGACTGGCGTTGCTTTTGCGGCCCTGCTCAGCGCCTGCGGCGGCTCATCCGACAACCGGATTAAATTTGCCAAGGTCGTGACATTTGGCGACAGCCTGAGCGATGCAGGTGCCTACCAGGTTGGCGACATCGCCGCACTGGGCGGAGGCAAGTTCACTGTCAACGGCGTTGCCAACAACATCTGGACGGAGGCCCTCGCGGCCAACCTGGGGGCAGGCACACAGTGCGCAGCGCAAACCGGCTTGCTGCCTAACAACGGTGTAAAGGGTGCTGCCGTGGTCAACATTGCAGCCTGCAACAATTACGCACAAGGCAGCAGCCGGGTGACGGCCGTGGGCTCTGGCCCGAATGGTGTGGCCTTGCAAAAAGCACCGTTTAACCAAGTCAATCTGGGGCTGATTGCAGATTCCATCCAAAACCAGATCAACCGCCACGTGACCAAGGTTGGCACGTTTGGAGCCACCGATGTGGTGACTGTGAACGGCGGCGGTAACGACTTCTTCATGCAGCTCGGTGCGGTAGGTGCTGCTGCCACCGGCGGTGCGGCTGCGCAGGGCGCTGGCACCATCGCGGGTTGGCCCGCTGCCACTATCGGTGCGGTAGCTGCGGGCGGCGAAGCGGCGGTCAACGCGGCCTCTGGCGCAGCCGTCACGGCCATGGGGCAAGCGGGTGCAGAGCTTGCCGTGTATGTCAAAACCCTGATCGTCGCCAAAGGCGCGAAATTTGTGGTGGTGCGCAACTTGGGCGACCTGAACGGCACGCCGTTTGGCTCGACCTTTCAAGCGGCCACCAAGCAACTTTCGACCGCCATGACCACCAACTTCAACAACAGTCTGAAGCAGGGCCTGGCAGGTGTTGAAGGCGTGATTTATTTTGACGACTACGCGCGCGGCCAGGCGATTGTGGCCAACCCGACTGCTGCTGGCTACTCCAACATCACCGGTTTTGCATGCGGGCGTGATGCGTTCAGCCAGCCTGGCGACGTGATCGGCAGTTCAATCATTTGCAACGCCAAGACCTTGGTGCTGGGCGACACCAGCAAATACGCCTTCACTGACAGCGTGCACCCAACGCCGTTTGCGGCGCAGGATGCGGCAGCGTTCACCGTTAAATTGATGCGTGATGCCGGCTTTGAGTTTTGAACTGACTCAGCGTTCAGATCAATAAGCAGGCCTGTGGCGCGCTATCGCGTCACGAGCCTCTTTGTTTAATGCGAAACCCTCGCCAAACTGGGCCGCCAGCTCGTCAGCGCGTTTTGTGAAGGCCTCAATCCCCATACCGTAGATGAATTGCATGGCCCCGCCCGTCCATGCCGGAAATCCAATGCCAAAGATGCTGCCGATGTTGGCATCATGTACCGTGGTCAGCACGTTTTCGCTTAAGCAGCGCACGGTCTCCACCGCCTGGCGGTAGAGAATGCGGTCTTTCATGTCGGCAATATTCCAGGCCACAGACGGTTTTTCAAACAGACTGTTCAGTTGTGGCCACAGCGTTTTCTTCGCGCCTTTTTCAGCCGGGTAATCGTAAAAACCACCACCTCCGGCGCGCCCTGGGCGCTTGAGTTCTTTGACCATCTTCTCGATCAACAGTTGGCCTGGAGTAGCGACATAGGGCTTGCCTTCCGCAGCGAGATCAGCACGGGTTTGATCCATCACATGCACGCTCAGTGACAGCGAAGTTTCGTCAATCACCGCCAGTGGCCCGACGGGCATACCGCATTGAATGCCGGCGTTTTCAATCGCTGCTGCGGGGATGCCTTCGCTCAGCATCGCCGCACCTTCCATCACAAAAGTGCCAAACACGCGACTGGTAAAGAACCCACGCGAGTCGTTCACTACGATGGGGATTTTGCCAATCGCCTGCACGTAGTCGAAAGCGCGGGCGACGGTTTCGTCATCTGTTTCTGCACCGCGAATGATCTCGACCAGCTTCATCTTGTCGACCGGGCTGAAGAAGTGAATGCCGATGAATTTCTCGGGCCTGGCCGAGGCTTTTGACAAGCCGCTGATGGGCAAAGTGGAGGTGTTGGACGCAAAAAATCCGCCGTCTGCCAGCATTGGCTCGGCTTCCTGCGTCACCTTGGCCTTCAGGTCGCGGTTTTCAAACACGGCTTCGATGATCAAGTCGCAGCCCTGCAGATCGGCCGCTTTGTCGGTAGCGAAGATGCGGTTCAGCAGCTCGGTTTGATCGTGCGGCCCCATGCGGCCCTTGTCCACGCGCGCCTGCGTGAGCTTGGCGGAATACGACTTGCCCAAGTCGGCTTTCTCCTGGCTCACGTCTTTGAGCACCGTCGCAATGCCCCGGCTGGCCTGCGCATACGCAATGCCCGCACCCATCATGCCCGCACCCAGCAGGCCGACTTTGGCAGGCTTGTACTTCGTTGATTTTCCGGGCCGCGACTGACCGCTCTTGATCGCGTTCATGTTGAAGAAGAAGGTGTTGATCATCGAGCGCGCATTCACCCCCGTCATCAATTTGGCCAGGTAGCGCGATTCAATGCGATACGCAGTGGGCAAATCGACCTGCAAACCCTCGACCATGCAGGCCATGATCGCCTCGGGCGCAGGGTACAGGCCGCGCGTCTGCTTCTTGATCATGGCAGGCGCCACGGCCAGCATGCCCGCCACTTTGGGGTTGCTGGGCAGGCCACCGGGCACCTTGTAATCTTTGGCTTCCCAGGCGTGCTGCGCGCTGGGGTTGGCGGCAATCCACACGAGCGCCTTGGCGCGCAGCTCGGCAGCCACGTTGCTTGACGGTGTCACCAGTTCATGAACCAATCCCAGCTCAAGCGCGTCCCGTGGGTTGAAGAGCTTGCCTTCCACCAGATACGGCTGCGCACCCATCAGGCCCAGATGGCGCGTCATCTTGGTCACGCCCGTAGCACCGGGCAGCAGGCCCAGCGTGACTTCGGGCATGCCGAACTGAATTTTGTTGTCGTCCACGGCAATGCGGTAATGGCCGATCAACGCCGCCTCCCAACCGCCGCCTAAAGCCGTGCCGTTCAAGCAGCTCACCACCGGTTTGCCCAGGCCTTCGATGGCCAAGAAGTTTTTCTTGATCTGCTCGATATTCGTAAACACGTCCTTCGCATCGCTGGGTTGCAGGCGCATCGTGGCCTTCAAGTCGGCCCCAGCAAAGAAGGTGGATTTGTTGGACGCGAGGATGATTCCTTTGATCGCGTCTTTGTCTGCCGTCACCTGCGCGGCCAGTGCCGTCATGTCCTCGCTCCACTGCGTACACATGGTGTTGACGGCGGAGTTGGGCTCGTCAAACGTGATGGTGGCGATGCCGTTGTCGAGCTGGTATTGAATGGTTTTCATGAACGATAGAAGATCAGATTTATACTATAAAATAAATAGCATGTTATGCATGTAATACGAGAGTTAGAGGTCAATTTTATTCATAATTTCGAGTTTCTGAGCGAAATTTGGTGAAAAATTAACCCCCAGGTTCATATTCTCTCCACAATGGTCGCAATGCCCATGCCGCCGCCGACGCACAGCGTGGCCAGGCCAAAGCGCAGTTTGCGACGGTGAAGCTCGTCGATCAGCGTACTCAAAATCATCGCGCCAGTAGCGCCCAGCGGATGGCCCATGGCGATGGCACCGCCGTTCACGTTGACCTTCTCATGCGGCACGTGCAGCTCTTTCATAAAGCGCATCGGCACGGCGGCAAAGGCCTCGTTCACTTCAAACAGGTCAATCTGGTCAATCGTCATCCCCGCCTTGGCCAGCGCCTTGCGCGCTGCAGGCATCGGGCCGGTGAGCATGATGGTGGGGTCGGCACCGCTCAAAGCTGCGGCCACAATGCGCGCGCGCGGCGTAAATCCATGCGCCTTGCCAGCGGCTTCCGAGCCAATCAACACTGCCGCCGCGCCATCCACAATGCCCGAGGAATTGCCCGCATGGTGGACGTGGTTGATGCGCGCCACCTGCGGGTAGCGCGTCATCGCAACCTGATCAAAACCCATCGCACCCATCTGCTCGAAGGCAGATTTGAGCGATGCCAGGCCTTGCATCGTGGTGTGCGGTTTGATGAATTCGTCTTCGTCAAGAATGATCTGATCAGTCCAGTCTTTCACCGGAACGATTGAGCCCTTGAAGTAGCCTTGCGTGCGGGCGTAGGCGGCGCGCTTCTGCGATTCGAGTGCGAAGGCATCCACATCCGTGCGCGAGAAGCCTGCCAGCGTGGCGATTAAATCTGCGCCAATGCCCTGCGGCACGAAAGAGGTGGCGGAGTTGGTCTCAGGGTCTTGTGCCCAGGCACCACCGTCCGAGCCAATCGGCACGCGGCTCATGCTCTCCACGCCGCCCGCCACCACCAGGTCTTCCCAGCCCGAGCGCACTTTCTGCGCGGCCATGTTCACCGCCTCCAGGCCCGAGGCGCAAAAGCGGTTGATTTGCACGCCCGAGGCGGTGAAATCCCATCCCGCCTTCAGCGCCGCCACTTTGGCAATCACCGAGCCCTGCTCGCCCACGGGCGACACCACACCCATCACCACATCATCAACCTTCGAGGTGTCAAAGTCATTTCGCCGTTGCAGCTCAGTCAACACCCCCGCCAGCAGGTTGACGGGCTTAACTTCATACAGGCTGCCATCCTTTTTGCCCTTGCCGCGTGGGGTGCGGATGGCATCGTACACATAGGCTTGGGTTACGGTTTCAGTCATGGGGAGTCTCCAGGTTGGTTGTCGCAAGTGCGCGGGTGGATCGGGTCGTATTCTGGCAATATAGATGACTCCCCAGTTTATTCCCATCCCTGCCAACCCACAGTCATATTCAGGACAAGCCATGATCGAACGCACCCTCTTCAGCCCCGACCACGAAGCCTTCCGCGACAGTTTCCGCCGCTTCATGGACAAAGAAATCGCCCCCCACCATGCCGATTGGGAAGAGCAGGGCTATGTGGATCGCGCCGTGTGGAACAAGGCGGGTGAGAACGGTTTTTTGTGCATGACCATGCCCGAGGAACATGGTGGTGCAGGGGCCGACAAGCTGTATTCCGTCATCCAGATGGAGGAACTGGGCCGGGCAGGATTCAGCGGCATCGGCTACGGCCTGCACAGCGAAATCGTCGCGCCGTATCTGCTGCACTACGGCACGCCTGAGCAAAAGGCGCGCTACCTGCCCAAAATGGCCAGTGGCGAAATGATCGGCGCGATTGCCATGAGCGAGCCTGCAGCAGGCTCGGACTTGCAGGGCATCAAAAGCAGCGCCATCCAACAAACTGACGGCAGCTATTTGCTCAACGGCAGCAAGACTTTCATCACCAACGGCTGGCATGCTGACCTGATCATCGTCGTCGCCAAAACCAACCCGGCAGCGGGTGCAAAAGGCACGAGCCTGTTGCTGGTTGAGCGCGGCATGCCCGGTTTCTCGGTGGGTAAACGCCTGAAGAAGCTGGGCCTCAAAGCGCAAGACACCTCAGAGCTTTTCTTCGACAACGTCAAAGTGCCTGCAGCCAATTTGCTCGGCGGCGCAGACCAGGAAAACCGCGGCTTCATCTGCCTGATGGAGCAGTTGCCTTGGGAGCGCATGCAAATTGCCATCGGTGCGATCGCTGCTGCGCAAGCCGCCATCGATTGGACAGTCACCTACGTCAAAGACCGCAAAGTCTTCGGCCAACCCGTTGCCAGTTTTCAAAACACAAGGTTCACCCTTGCCGAGCTGCAAACCCAAGTGCAAATCGGCCGTGTCTTCGTCGATAAATGCACCGAGCTGTTGATGCAAGACAAGCTTGACACCGCCACCGCCAGCATGGCCAAGTACTGGTGCAGTGACCTGCAATGCAAAGTGATGGACGAATGCGTTCAGCTCTTTGGCGGTTACGGCTTCATGTGGGAATATCCCATCACCCGCGCCTACGCCGATGCCCGCGTGCAGCGCATCTACGGCGGCACGAATGAGATCATGAAGGAGGTGATTACGCGGGCGATGGGGTTGGGGAAGTGAACCAAACCGATGCAGCTTGATGTTCGGACAAATTTGAACGATACCTAGGGGAATGAAAGGCAGTGAGTTCCTCAGGCTGCTCAGGAACCTGGCCCGTAAGCGTGGCTGGGATTTACCAGTGGATTCCTGACCGGGGCAAAGGAAGCCTGCAGGCCGCCATTGAAGGGCGAATTGGCTACGACATGGGCTTGTTTCCTCGTGCAAGTGTTACCCGCCGGGGAGAGCTCTTGATTTCGCTTCCGCTGGAAACCGCTGCAAAAGCGGCTCTCTACGTTGCGATGAAAGAGGCCGGGGTCAGCAAAAGTGAATTGGCGCGCCGCCTTCATGTGGACGAGAAAGAGGTGCGCCGCATGCTGGATATGGCGCACGCCACCAAATTTCCCCGGCTTGATATGGCGGTTCGTGCCTTGGGGCGAAGGTTGGAAATCTCTTTGGCTTGACAGTTACTTGCCCCTGAACTCCGGCTGGCGCTTCTCCACAAACGCCTTCGCCGCCCCCCTGTGGTCTTCAGTGTCGAAGCTGCTGATCATGTGAATTGCCTCAGCATCCAGTGTGTCGCATAAGGATCCGCGCAGGGCGACATTCAGGTTTTTCTTCATGTAGCCGATGGCGATGGTGGGCAGGGCTGCCAGCTCGCGTGCGTAATCGTGCGCAGCTTGTGCGAGTTGCTCGAAGGGAACGACGCGGTTGACCATGCCAATCTTCAAAGCTTCATCGCCGCGCATCACCTGGGCGGTGAAGTAGAGTTCGCGCGCTTTGGCAGCGCCCACTATATGGTTCAAAAAATAGCTGCCGCCAAAATCGCCTGAGAGGCCCACTTTGGAGAACGCGGTGGTCAGCTTGGCATCATCGCTGGCGATGCGCATGTCGCAGGCCAGCGCCATCGACAGGCCCGCGCCGGCCGCCGCGCCGGGAATCACCGCCAGCGTCGGTTTGGGCATCTCATGCAGCCAGCGGCTGACTTCCATGCGCGCGCGCAGGTCGTTCACCTTTTGGTCGAAGCTCATGCTGCTACTGCCCTCTGCAACTCGCTTGGCAAACGCTTTCACATCGCCACCTGCGCAGAACGCTCGCCCTGCGCCTGTTAGCACGACGACCCGCACCGCCGGGTCAGCCGCCAGGCGGGGCAGGGCGCTCAGCAGGCCCTGCATCATCTCAGGCGTAAGTGCGTTGCGCGCATCAGGGCGGTTCATGGTGAGCGTAGCGATGCCGCTGTCAATGCGTTCGATCAAATCTTGAGTCATTTAGATTTCCCTGGGGTCTGTCGCTCACCGCAGCGCCTTGTTGCTGCGTGCGCCGATCGGTACACGCAGTTTGCTTCTTTGAAGTGCTACAGGAGCCTGATCACCCAATCTCCTGGTCGAATGATGCCTCAAAAAAACGCAGCCGGTTGCGCCCCTTGGCTTTGGCCTCGTACATCGCCATGTCAGCCTGGCGCAGCACATCTGCCGGGCTCTTTTCCGCGCCGGCGAACAGGGTGGCACCAATGCTGGGCGTGCTGATGTGACGGTGCGGCCCCAAGTCGTACGGCTCATTCAACGCGGTCAGTATCTTTTGCCCGACTTGGGTGGCGTGCAGCTTGGCATCGCTCTGACTTTCGCTCAGGTCAGCAATCAGCACGACGAATTCATCACCTCCAATGCGCGCCACAGTGTCCACCGCGCGTACGTTCTTGAGGATGCGCTGGGCCACCTGTTGCAACAACTGGTCGCCGACCTCATGGCCCAGCGTGTCGTTCAGATGCTTGAACTTGTCCAGATCCAGAAACAGCAGGGCACCACTGCGCTTGTGGCGCGCGCTGGTTAGCAGAGCCTGCTGCAGCCGGTCGACCAGCAGGCGCCGGTTAGGCAGGCCCGTCAGCGCGTCCTGGAAGGCCATTTGGCGGATGGCTTCGTCAGCCCCTTTGCGCGCGGTGATGTCCATCAGCGTGCCCACCACACGCAAGGGCTCGCCGCTGGGGTTGCTCTGCACGATCTTGCCGCGGCTGCTGAGCCACAGCCAGCGGCCATCATGGTGCTGCGCGCGGTATTCCGCTTCGAAAAACAAGGTTTGATTGGCCAGGTGGCGGTGCATTTCCTGCATGGCAGGGGGTAAGTCGTCGGGGTGTACCCACTGCGTCCACGATTTGCTGTGCTGCAGATCCTGCGCGCGCAGGCCCAAGATGGCGCGGGCACGCGAATCCATCTCAAAGCGCATCGAAGCTTCGGGCTGCAAAGTTTGGGCCCATACGCCCAATTCGGCGCTGATCAGGGCCAGCTCAAACTGCTCGCTGGCGTTGCGCAGCAGGTTTTCAGCGCGCTTGCGTGCCGTGATGTTGCGGGCCATGCCCAGCTCCGCAATCAGTTGCCCCGCGGCATTGCGCATGGGCGTTTTGATGATCTCAAACATGCCGCTGGCACCCATGCCACCGGGGCTGGGCAGCTCCTCTTCGAAGCTTGCGATTTGCCCGCTGAAGACGGTACTTTGGTCCGTGCGGGCCAGCCGCAGGGCGACTTCATTGCCAGGGAAGTGGGCATCCGACTTGCCGATAATCTGCGCGGCAGCATGGCCAAAATGGTGCTCAAACGCTGCATTGCAGGCCTGGTAAATGCCGTAGGCATCTTTGAGCCAAACCAGGTCGGGAATGGTCTGCACGACGGCATCCAGCAGCAGAGCCTTGTCCTCCAACTGCTCCAACAGAGCGTCGGTAGGTTGCGGGTTGGTAGGTTGAGGCTTGCTAATCTCTTCGACCGTGCCTTCAAAATACATCACGATGCCCTGGTAGTCCGTCACCGCGTGCGCGTGCTGGCGCACCCACACCGGTTCGCCGGTTTTGACGCGGTAAATCTCAGCGGCGAAGTCTGTCACCCGGGCCGAGTTCGACATCAGCGCGGTGAACTGAGCCTTGCGTTCGTCCGATTTGTAGCGCTGGTAGCTCTGAACCCCCGGCGCGTTGGCAGCCTTCAACAATTCGGCCTCGCTGGCAAAGCCGTGCAGGCTCGCCAGCGCCATGTTGGCGCGCAGCAGGCGACCCTCGGGCGACGCGCGATAGGCGCCCAGGGTCAGCAGGTCAAAGAACGATGAAAAATTGTCAAGTGCCATGGTTGCAGCGTGGTTGCCGATGCATAGACCTCCAGTCTAGCCCTCCGGCTGAGAAAACCGTGTGCAGTTTGGCGCAGAAAAGGCCTCTAAAAACCCGCCACATCCAAATCGTACATGGGTTTGAAGGCTTTTCGAATGTGAAAAAGGCGCAAAACCTTACAATCAGGGGTTACCCGAATCCTTATGAACGCACCCGCCCACATCGGCCAAGATGTCTCCTTTTTCGCGCGCGCCGCCAAGCCGCTTGCCAGTTACCGCAAGTACTGGGCGGCCCGCTTTGGTTCGGCCAAATTTTTGCCGATGTCGCGCAAGGAGATGGACGCACTCGGCTGGGATAGTTGCGACATCTTTCTGGTGACCGGTGACGCGTATGTTGATCACCCCAGCTTCGGCATGGCCGTAATTGGCCGCATGCTGGAGGCGCAAGGCTTTCGCGTCGGCATCATCGCGCAACCCGACTGGACCAGCGCCGAGGCCTTCAAAGCGCTGGGCAAACCCAACCTGTTTTGGGGCGTGACGGCGGGCAACATGGACAGCATGATCAACCGCTACACGGCTGATCGCAAAATCCGCAGTGACGATGCCTACACCCCCGGCGACGTGGGCGGCAGGCGGCCTGACCGCGCCGCCATCGTCTACAGCCAGCGCTGCCGCGAAGCCTTCAAAGACGTGCCCATCATTCTGGGCGGCATCGAAGGCAGCCTGCGCCGCATCGCACATTACGATTACTGGAGCGACAAAGTTCGCCGCAGCATCGTGGTCGATGCGAAGTGCGATTTGCTGCTGTACGGCAATGCCGAGCGGGCGATTGTCGAAATCGCGCACCGATTGGGTGCGAAGGAGCCGGTGCAAACCATCACCGATGTGCGCGGTACCGCCTTTGTTCGCAGGCCCGACGATGAAACCCGCCTGGGCTGGTTTGAGATCGATTCGACCGACGTGGATGCACCCGGCCGGGTCGAGTCGCACATCAACCCCTACATGACCACGTCGGAGCAGGCGGCCGGGCAGGGCAGCACCTGTGCGAAGGAAGATGCTGAAAAAGCCACCCTGCCAAATACTCCTAATAATATAGCTTCTCATGCAGTTGATACGAGAGCTAGCGTTCAATTAGATTCAAAAAATGCGACTGAAAGTGTTATTTCATTCGTAAAGAACCCAAATTGGGTATCTAAAGCGAGATCGGGCAAACTCAATGTGCCCCCGCGCGACCGCAGTGTGATCCGCCTGCCCGCGTACGAGCAGGTGCGCGCAGACCCGGTGCTGTATGCCCACGCCAACCGCGTGCTGCACCTTGAGACCAACCCCGGCAATGCCCGCGCGCTGGTGCAGGCGCACGGCGAGGGCACTACGGCACGTGATGTGTGGATCACCCCACCGCCTATTCCGCTGACTACGGCTGAGATGGATTTCGTCTTCGATTTGCCTTACGCCAGAAGCCCGCACCCCGACTATGCCGATGCCAATGGCAGCCATGACCACGCCACCAAAATCCCCGCGTGGGAGATGATTCGCTTTTCCGTCAACATCATGCGCGGCTGCTTTGGCGGCTGTACCTTTTGCAGCATCACCGAGCACGAAGGCCGCATCATCCAAAGCCGTTCGGAAGACTCGGTCATCAAGGAAGTCGAAGACATCCGCGACAAGGTCAAAGGCTTCACCGGAACGATCAGCGACCTGGGCGGCCCCACTGCCAACATGTACCGCATCGGGTGCAAAACGCCCGAGATCGAATCCGCCTGCCGCAAGCCGAGCTGCGTCTACCCCGGCATTTGCAGCAACTTGAACACCGATCACACGCCACTGATCAAAATGTACCGCCGCGCCCGCGCGCTCAAAGGCGTGAAGAAGATTTTGATCAGCAGCGGCCTGCGTTACGACCTGGCAGTGCAAAGCCCAGAGTACGTGAAAGAGCTCGTTACCCACCATGTCGGCGGCTACCTGAAAATCGCGCCCGAGCACACTGAAGCTGGCCCTCTCACCAAGATGATGAAGCCCGGCATCGGCAGTTATGACAAGTTCAAAACGCTGTTCGAAAAGTACTCGCTAGAAGCCGGCAAGAAGCAGTTTTTAGTCCCGTACTTCATCGCCGCCCACCCCGGCACGAGTGACGAAGACATGATGAACCTGGCCGTCTGGCTGAAGAAAAACAGCTTTCGCGCCGATCAGGTTCAAACCTTCTACCCATCGCCCATGGCCACCGCCACTG
>JANOTE010000675.1:0-9823 GCA_031416195.1 Rhodoferax sp. | reverse complement strand
GCAGGTTGGCAATGCCGGTGCGGGCCTTTTCGCGCACTTCCAGCGCCAGCAAGAAGTCGTCGCAATTGGTTTGAATGGCGCGCAGTTCGTCCAACTCGGCATCAAAGCCATCGGCAATGACACCGCCGTCACGGATCAATGCGGCAGGTTCCTCCAGCAGTGCATTGCCGAGCAACGCCGCGCAGGCTGGTGGAGGCAGTAGATCGGCTGAAATATGAGCTAGATGGCCATCCGACTCCCGTAAATAGTACGTAAGTTGCTCTGTCTTTTGAAGCGTCAACCGAAGTGCCACCAGTTCACGCGGGCGTATCTGGCGCAAGGCAATGCGCGCTGTGATGCGTTCGACATCGGCGCAGCCCTTGAGCTGGTCGCGCAGTTTCTGCCCCACGCCCGCTTGCAAGCTGCCGATGGCACCGAGCCGTTTACGGGCCTGGCTGCGGTCGCGCTCAGGCTGCAGCAACCACTGTTTGAGCAGGCGGCTACCCATGCCGGTCATGCAGGTGTCCAGTAGCGACAGCAGAGTGGGCGCGGTCTCGCCGCGCAGCGTTTGCACCAGTTCCAGGTTGCGCTGGGTGGTGATGGGCAAATCAATCAACTCATCATGGCGCTGCACCTGCACGCTGTGGATGTGGGTCAATGCGCGCCCTTGCGTGTGCTCGGCGTAGGCCAGCAGCGCCGATGTGGCGGTGTGCGCCAGCGGTAATGAATCTGCATTCCACGCGGCCAGCGTCGTGGCTTTGAGCATCTCCAACAGAGTTCGCTGGCCCAACGCCGCATCAAACTGCCACTCGGGCCGGGCACTCAGTGCAAAGCCTGGCCCGCCACCGGGCGAGTGCCGCATGCCCTTTAACCTCGCTTCAAAAAGAGGTGGCACGCCGACGCTGAAAATCACCTCGCTGGGTGTAACGCGGGCGATCCAGTTCGCTAACTCATCCGCTGCGCATTGCGCCAGGTACACGATGCCCTGGGTCACGCTCAGCCAGGCCAGGCCGCACGCGTTGCGTGGCCCCTTATGCACGGCCAGCAGAATCGACTCTGACTTGTCGCTCAACAGTTCGCTGTCGGTCAGCGTGCCGGGGGTCACCACCCGCAGCACCTTGCGCTCGACCGGGCCTTTGCCGGTGACCTCGCCCACCTGCTCGCAAATCGCTACAGATTCACCGAGCTTGATCAGTTTGGCGAGATAAGCTTCCACCGAATGAAACGGCACGCCCGCCATCGGTATCGGCTGCCCGGCCGAGGTGCCACGGCGCGTCAGCGTGATGTCCAGCAGGCGGGCCGCCTTTTCGGCATCCTCAAAAAAAAGCTCGTAAAAATCTCCCATGCGGTACAGCAGCAGCGTGCTGGGGTAACCGGCCTTGAGGGCCAGGTACTGGACCATCATGGGAGTGTGCGGTGCCGAAGCGGGCGCTGGGGATGTCTTATTGAGGGTGCTCACATTGACTTCAAGGGTTCGGCTGGACGCAGCAAGTGTAAAGGTCTGATAAATTACACGGATCACAATCGCCACGAAATCCAGGACTACCGCAAGCCCTATTGATGACATCTCACCAAAACCCTGACATACCACCCGGCCAAAGCGAAATGGCGCTGTTCGCCGCCGTGCTGCAGCGCCTGCATGGGGCCTGCGCGTTGACCCGCCAGCATGACGGGCTGTTGGTGGACGTGAACCCGGCTTGGGTGGCGCTGACCGGGTTCAGCCGTGCGCAGGCAGTGGGCAAGACCACGGTTCAACTGGGCATCTGGGAAAGCACCGCCAAACGCAGCGCCGCGCTGGCCCCGTTGCACGCAGGTCAGACCGCTGTCAGCCTTGACGACGTGATGACCACGCACACTGGTACCCCGCGGCCGCTGCGTATCGTGGCCAGCCAGCACCGGGTGGCGGGCGAGCTGCACCTTCTGTGCGAGTTGACCGACATCATGGGCTTGCAGGATTCCGCAGAGGCAGTGCAGGGCAAACTGGACTCTATCGACAAGTTGAACAGCCGCACCAAGCGCACGCTTGAACAGGACGATCTGACCAGTGTCAAGGAGAAATTGGTAGAGCAGGCCAACACGCTCACCGTGGCAATGGATCACATGTCAGACGGCATTCTGACGGTCAACCCGGCAGGCAAAATCACCCGCTACAACCAGCGCTTCCTGGAGTTGCTGGACATCCCGCAGAAGGTCATGGACTGCCTGACTGATGAGGTTGATTTGATTGAGTTTCAAAAAACGCGCGGTGATTTTGGAGAAAATTACACTTGGGTTGAAACCGGTGCCAGAGCGAGCATTGAAGGGGCGCCGCTGCAACCAGGGCCAGAGAGGTACATCCGCAAAACCCGCAGCGGTCGCACGCTGGAGATTCGCTCACGCACCTTGCCCGACGGCGGCGGTGTGCGCACGTTTTCCGATGTCACGCATTTTGTGCAGGCCCAGGCCAAGCTGCACGCCAGCGAATTGCGTTTTCGCAGCCTCACCGCGTTGTCGTCTGATTGGTTTTGGGAACAGGATGAGAACTTCCGCTTTGTGCGCGTCGATGGCTACGATTTTGACAAAGATGTTCCAAGTTCCCACTTTGTCGGACGGCTGCGTTGGGAAGTTGGCAGCGGCGGCTTGGTCGAATCGCAATGGAATGAGCACCGCAATGTACTGGCCGCGCACCAAACCTTCCGCAACTTTGAATTTCAGCGCCGCCAGGACGATGGCTCGGTTCTGTGGGCCTCCATCAGCGGTGCGCCAATATTTGCAAGTAACGGTACTTTCACGGGTTACCACGGGATTGGGCGTGATGTCACGTCGCAAAAGCAGCGTGAGGAAGATATCGTACGCTTGGCGTTTTATGACCCACTGACCAACCTGCCGAACCGCCGCCTGCTTCTGGATCGCCTGGGCAAGGCCTTGGTGACCAGCGGGCGCAGCCAGACGCGCGGTGCCTTGCTGTTCATCGACCTTGACAACTTCAAAGACCTGAACGACACGATGGGGCACGATGTTGGCGATCAACTGCTTGAAAAAGTGGCCAGCCGCCTGTCGCTGTGCGTGCGCCAGGGCGATACCGTGGCACGTTTTGGCGGTGACGAATTCGTCGTCATGTTGGTGGACTTGAGCCCTGAGGTAGCCGGTGCGGTCGATCAGGTCAAGACCGTGAGCCAGAAAATCCTGGAGACGCTGAATCTGCCCTTTGAGCTGCGCGGCAGCGTGCATTTCAGCACGCCCAGCATCGGCATTACGCTGTTCAGTGGCCAGCAGCAAAGTGTGGACGACTTGCTCAAGCGGGCGGATCTTGCCATGTACCAGGCCAAAGAGGCGGGCCGCAACACCCTGCGATTTTTTGACCCCGAAATGCAGGCGGCGGTGGCACGCCGCGCGGCGCTGGAGCTGGACTTGCGCCATGGCCTGGAGCGCAATGAGTTTGTGCTGTTTTACCACGCGGTCATGAACCGGGAGGGCACCGTGCTGGGTGTCGAAGCGCTGGTGCGCTGGCTGCACCCGCAGCGCGGGCGGGTGATGCCGTTTGAGTTCATTCCCGCAGCCGAGCAAAGTGGTTTGATCATGCAGTTGGGTTACTGGGTGCTGAAGTCCGCCTGCGACCAACTGGTGTTGTGGAGTGCCGACCCGCAAACGCTGGGCTTGAGCATTTCCATCAACATCAGCGCGCGGCAGTTCAGGCATGCCGAATTCGTGACGGATATTATGGACACCCTCACGCAGACAGGTGCCAATCCGCATCGCCTGAAACTCGAATTGACAGAGTCTTTGCTGCTGACCGACGTACACGAAGCCACCGCCAAAATGCAGACCTTGCGCAACGTCGGCGTGCGGTTTGCGTTGGACGACTTCGGAACCGGTTACTCATCCCTGTCTTACCTCAAGAACCTGCCGCTGGACGAGCTGAAAATTGACCAGTCCTTCGTTCGCGACTTGCTGACCGACTCCAGAAACGCCGCGATTGCGGTCACTGTTTTGGCGCTGGGCTTAAGCTTGGGGCTGGATGTGGTCGCCGAAGGAGTCGAGACGCAGGAGCAGCTTGACTACCTTGCGGAACATGGCTGCGAATTTTTTCAGGGTTACCTGTTTGGGCAACCTGTGACTGTGGATGAACTGAAACTGGACTCCAAGATGCCGGGATTTCCGGTCACTCAGCAAGGTCAGTTGCCTTAGTCGCCGCTGTTTCAGTCGAAGGTTACTCAGTCGCCGCTGGCCGCAGTGAATCCAAGACTTCAGCTTTGGCCTGCGCGGATGCAAACTTACTGTATTTTCCCAACAAACCCACCATCTGGCCATAAATCTTCGGGTTGCCTGCCAGGCATTCTTTCTGATCCAGAAAATTTGCTTCACCCGTGAAGTTGCCCACCAAACCACCGGCTTCGGTCACCAAAAGCGAGCCTGCGGCCACATCCCAGGGTGACAGGCCGGCCTCAAAAAAACCATCGGTGAAGCCAGCGGCCACGTAGGCCAGATCAAGAGCGGCAGCGCCCGGCCTGCGCAGGCCCGCACAACGCGGCATGATGTCGGCCATCATTGACAGGTAATTTTGAAAATTGTCGCCAGGGCGAAACGGGAAACCGGTTGAGATCAGGCAATCTTGCATGCGGATGCGCTTGGAGACGCGCAGGCGCCGGTCATTCTGAAACGCGCCACGGCCCTTGGTGGCGGTGAACAAGTCGTTGCGGGTGGGGTCGTAAATGACAGCCTGTTCGATCTTGCCGCGCACCGCCAGCGCAATGCTGACGCAATAGATCGGCAGGCCGTGGATGAAGTTGGTGGTGCCGTCCAGCGGGTCAATGATCCAGACAAACTCGGAGTCTTTGGCACCGTGTTCCTGGCCAGATTCTTCAGCCAGGATGCCGTGGCCGGGGTAGGCGGTCAGCAGGGTTTCGATGATCGCAGCTTCAGCCGCCTGATCCACCTCGGTCACAAAATCATTCACCTGCTTTTGGGAGACGCGAACGGATTCGACATCCAACGCCGCGCGGTTGATGATGTTGCCCGCAGCGCGGGCGGCCTTGATGGCCACATTGACCATGGGGTGCAGGTTGGGAGACGGCATAGATTGTGGAATGAAGAGCAAGGATGCAGCCCGACGATGCGGGCAGCGACAATCCCATTATTTTACCGCCATGCT
This sequence comes from Rhodoferax sp., assembly GCA_031416195.1. Taxonomy (GTDB): domain Bacteria; phylum Pseudomonadota; class Gammaproteobacteria; order Burkholderiales; family Burkholderiaceae_C; genus JANYCG01. The sequence goes on along the minus strand of JANOTE010000675.1, from coordinate 4,713 downwards.
TATCCACGATGAATAGTCGTTTCGTTTTGATCAACACCAGCCACGCCGGCAACGTCGGTGCCTGCGCGCGCGCCATGAAGGTGATGGGCTTTGACGATCTGGTGCTGGTTGCCCCGCGTTGGGCCAACGTGCTGCGCCGGGAGGAAACCATTCAGCGCGCCAGCGGTGCGCTGGATGTGCTCAAGCACGCCCGTATCGTTGACACGCTGGATGAAGCGCTGGACGGCATGACGCACCTGTGCGCCACCGCCATGACTCCGCGCGACTTTGGCCCGCCCACAGTGGCACCGCGCGCGCATTTTGAGTCGCTTCTCGCAGCAAAATGTGAAGTTCAGAACTCAGGCGTTGCCTTCCTGTTCGGCTCTGAGCGGTTTGGTATGACGAATGATGACGTGTACCGCTGCCACGTCGCCTTGAGCATTCCCACCAACCCGGCTTTTGGGTCACTCAATTTGGGGGCGGCGATTCAGGTCATCGCTTACGAATGGCGGCTGGCCCTGGGCGGATTTACGGTGGAGGCGGCCACGCCCGAGCCGCTCTTGGCCGATGCGCGCCAAGTGGCGGGCATGCTGGCGCATCTGGAGCAATCACTGGTTGCGGTTGGCTTCTTGGACCCCGAGTCGCCCAAGAAGCTGATGGCACGCCTAAATCAGCTTTTCAACCGTGCTGCGGTGACGCAGGAAGAAATCCACGTTCTCAGAGGTGTTGCCAAGGCGATGCTGGAGACTGCGGGGCGGTCAAAGGGCTAAACTTTCTATCCCTGACTTAATCCGTAAGCTATTCATGTTCTCACGCCTTCAAGCCGACATTCAGACCATTCTTGACCGCGACCCCGCCGCGCGCAACGCCTGGGAGGCCTTGACCTGTTACCCCGGCCTGCACGCGCTGGTGCTGCACCGGCGCGCCCACTGGTTTTGGAATAACGGCTTCAAATGGCTGGGACGTTTTGTGTCGAACCTGGCGCGGTTTCTCACCGGTATCGAGATTCACCCCGGTGCCAAGATTGGCCAGCGCGTGTTCTTCGACCATGCGATGGGCGTGGTGGTGGGCGAAACGGCAGAAATTGGCGACGGCTGCACGATCTACCAGGGCGTGACCCTGGGCGGCACGTCGCTCTACAAAGGCACCAAGCGCCATCCCACTTTAGGCAAAAACGTGGTAGTGAGCGCCGGTGCCAAGGTGCTGGGCGGCTTTACCGTGGGAGATAACGCCAAGATCGGCTCGAATGCGGTGGTGATCAAGCCCGTGCCTGCGGGAGCCACAGCGGTGGGCATCCCGGCGCGCATCATCCTCGCCCCAACAGCAGACTACAGCGGCGATGCGGCCCTGGCCACGCCGTTTTCAGCCTACGGTGTCACGCCGGATGTCGATCCGTTAAGCGAGGCTATGCGCGGCCTGATTGACAACGCATCCAGCCAGGATCACCAAATCGCTCTGCTGTGGAAAGCGATTGAAACGCTGCAAGCCAACCGAGCAGCAACCGACTGTGTGCCCAGTGACGCGGCGTTGAAGGAGTGCTTTGAGGCTGAGAAGATCAGCCAGCTGGTGGGCAAGTGATCGTCGCGAATTTGGTGAAAAATTAACCCGGAGGTTAATTTATGCGCAAAAAATGCTAAAAACGACGAAATTAATAGAATAAATAGCCTCTAGCTCCCGTATATATTACACAAATAGCTATAATTTATATAGCATTTTGTTCGATATCGGCGCGTACCCCCAAGCAGCACAGAAAACCGGCCTAAAGCACCTCGCTGGCAAAATCAGCCAAGCGAGACCGCTCGCCGCGCGCCAGGGTGATGTGGCCCCCGTGCGGCCAGCCCTTGAATTTGTCCACGGCGAACGTGAGGCCGGATGACCCTTCCGTCAAATACGGCGTGTCGATCTGGGCCAGGTTGCCCATGCAAACGATCTTGGTGCCAGGCCCCGCGCGGGTGATCAGCGTTTTCATCTGCTTGGGCGTCAAGTTCTGCGCTTCGTCGATGATGACGTATTTGGTCAAAAACGTGCGGCCTCGCATGAAGTTCATGCTCTTGATCTTGATGCGGCTTCGAATTAGCTCGCTGGTGGCCGCGCGGCCCCATTCGCCCGCATTGGTGTCGGTTTTGCCTAGCACTTCCAGGTTGTCGTCCAGCGCGCCCATCCATGGGCCCATTTTTTCTTCTTCGGTGCCGGGCAGAAAACCGATGTCTTCACCCACGCTCACAGTGGCGCGGGTGACGATGATTTCGGTGTAACGGCGGTCATCCAGCACCTGCGTCAACCCGGCAGCCAGTGCCATCAGCGTCTTGCCCGAACCGGCCGTGCCGGTGAGCGTGACAAAATCAACCTCCGGGTCCATCAGCAAATTCATCGCAAAGTTTTGCTCACGGTTGCGGGTGGTGATGCCCCAGACCGCGTTTTTGAGGTGGTTGTAGTCTTTCAGCGTCTTGAACACTGCTGTTTTGCCGCGAATCTCCGTCACCCGCGCATACAGCGAGGGCTCGCCAGGTGATTCAAAAAACACAAATTGGTTGACCAACAGTGAGGGCACCAGCGGGCCGGTAACGCGGTAGAACGTGGCCGCTCCTTGTTGCCAGCTTTCCACCGTCTGCCCATGCGTGGCCCAAAAGTCTGAGGGAAGGGCGAACGAGCCCGCGTAAAGCAGGTCGCCATCGTCGAGCGTTTTGTCGTTTTGATAGTCGTCGGTAGCCAGGCCCAGCGCACGCGCTTTGACGCGCATGTTGATGTCTTTGGACACCAGCACGACCTCGCGCGGCACTGGCTGTTGGCTATATTGCTGGCGCAGCGCATCCACTACGCCCAGGATCTGGTTATCGGCTTTGCCTTGGGGCAGGCTGGAGGGCAGGGTGTAATTGAGGGTCTGAGTTTGAAAAAACAGCTTGCCTTTGGCCTCGCGGTGGCCGGTGGAATCCAACTGCAAGCCCACGCCAATGTCAGCGCCGTTGCTGCCCGCCAGCGCATCCAGGCTGCGGCTGGTCTGGCGCGCGTTGCGGGCCACTTCCGTCATGCCTTTTTTGTGGCCATCGAGCTCTTCGAGCACGATCATTGGCAAAAAGATGTCGTGCTCTTCAAATCGGAACAGGCACATCGGGTCGTGCATCAGCACGTTGGTGTCCAGCACGAACAGCTTAGCGGGGCCGCCCAATTTGCGCTTTTTAGATGCGGCTGCCGCGCGGGTGGGCCGCTCGGCCTGCCCGTCGGTTGCTGGCGGGCTGCCGATTAGAGCGTCAGAGTCGTCAATGCGGCTCGCAGGCGTGCGCAACGTGGTCGCTTGCACGGATTCGACACGTTTGTAGGGGGCCAGCATCTGTAAGTCGCGAATCGGGCGCACGGGAACTTCATCGGTGATGGTCGGGCGCGCCAACGCGTGCTCCGCGGCGGGTTTGGCAGTTCTTTTTCCAGACCTGGGTGCGTTTCGAACCGGGGCGTCGTAAGCAGATGGAGTCAGGAGTGCGGCGCGCTTGGAAGGGGCAGGTGGCAGGGGCATTGAGTGTGTGGGAAGTAATTGAAAAAGCAGCGTCAAAAAGCGAAAAAGCCGCCCTGAGCCAGGGCGGCTTTTCTTGAGAGTTTGATTGAGAGTTTGTGGCCCGGTTCAAAGGCCTGTTCAACAACATGAAACTTATTATGCATGAGCTTTAAGACTCATCACAGATGCTCCTCGGCCTCGTTGTGAACGCAAGTTATTTCAGGCCGCCTTCTTCAGTGCTTTGACCGCTTTGAGCACATCGTCCACATGCCCCGGCACCTTGAGGCCGCGCCACTCTTCCTTCAGCAGACCATCAGCGCCGACCAGGAACGTACTGCGCTCAATGCCTTTGACCTTTTTGCCGTACATGATCTTGTTTTTGACCACGCCGAACATATGGCACATCTTCTCTTCGGTATCAGCGATCAGCTCAAACGGCAACTCGAGCTTGCTTTTGAATTCGTCATGCGACTTCATGTTGTCGCGCGACACACCAAACACATGGGCACCGGCTTTCACAAAGTCTTTGTACTTGTCGCGAAACTGCATGGCCTCCGTGGTGCAGCCCGGGGTGTTGTCCTTGGGGTAAAAGTAAAGCACCATGGTTTTGCCCAGGTGCGAGGTGTTGGTCACCTTGATGCCGTTGGTGGCATTTGCTTCAAATTCAGGGAGTGGTTTGTTGACAACGATCGCCATATATGGATGAGTTTTTCGTGCTGAATGTGTCAGACATGATGGAGAGTGCATGACAGCGAACCCCTCACCATCAGCCATCACGGCAACCTGATATTTTACCTCGAATCAGGCCGATAGCTTTTCAAGGCGGTAGGCGCTCTATCAGCAAAGCCAGCACGACATCACGGCCCTCGCCGGCCAGGATGTTGTAAGTACGGCAGGCGGCCTGCATGTCCATCGTCTCCAGACCAATGCGCCTGGCATAAAGCGGGGTTAGCCACTGGGGTTTGGGAAACCGGAGACGGGCACCGCTGCCGAAAATAACGATCTCGGGTGCCAGCGCTGCCAACATGTCGAAATGATCGGTGCTCAGATCGTCAAAAGTATTGCAGCCCCACTGCACACGCTGCCCGCGCGACCCTATCACGACGCTGTTGGTAATTTTTTCGGTCGCAATGCTGACCCAATCGGCACCGTAGCCGCTGATGGATTGAACGTCAATCTTGTCGGGCTGGATTTTCATGGAAGCGGCTTCGTAGGGTTCGTTGCACTGCACTAAATCGATGCGCAAG
>JANOTE010000674.1:0-1586 GCA_031416195.1 Rhodoferax sp. | reverse complement strand
CGAAGCCACGTTTTCACCCCGTGGTGGCGACAGCATCTACGCCGACTTCACCCCCGCCCTGCAAACTCAGCGCGCCATTGCCGACCACGTAGCCCAGCACCCCGCCGTGCAGCAGCGCCAGGCGCAGTTCATGCAACAGTTGGCCACCTGGTGGCAAGCCCACCTGCCCATCGTGGAAGCGCTGGCGCCTGATGCGACCAACCAACATGCGACGGGCCGCAGTGTTTACGCCGTGCGCGCCGCGCTGCTCGAAGGCATTGAACGCACGTTCACCGATCAAAACCTGCTCACCCGCTACCAGGTGCGCGGCGCATTTGCCAACTTTTACCAGTTGCTCGCGTCCGACCTCAAATCCATCGCCGCCAGCGGCTGGGGCCCGGAGCTGATTCCCGATGACGACATCCTGCAAAGCCAGTTCCCCGAAGTACTGGCTGAACTGGAAACCCAGCACGCCCGTCTGGCCGAACTGCAAGCCCTGTTTGCCGCCGCCAGTGAAGAAGACTTTGAAGACACCGAAGACACGGGCGTGCTGCCCGCCGAAGAGGTGAAGTCGCTCAAAGCCGCCCTCAAAGACGCCAAAGGCATGGCCAAGACCGCCAAGCGCGACCCGGGCCTGGGCAACTGGAAAACTTTTCAGCTTGATGCCGACCGCATCGAGGCGCAACTCCAGCGCCACAAAGCGCTGGAAGATGAAGCCAAAACCCTCAAAGCCCACATCAAAACCACCACGGATAAGAAGGACGCGCTGGTCGCCCAAGCCCGCCTGAAGATCAGCGCCGATGAAGCCCGCGTCATCATCATCCAGCGCCTGGGCCAGGTGCTCTTTGCCAGCTACCAGCACTACCTGCGTGCCGACCAGCGCGCCTGCGTGGCGGCGATTGAAAACTTGTGGCGCAAATACGCGGTGACGGCGAAGCAAATTGAAACGCAGCGGGATGCGGCGGCGGAGCAGCTACAGGCGTATTTGGTGGAGTTGGGGTATGCGTGAAAACCCAGTCGTCGATTGGCAAACATGCAAATTCGGCAGTCTCTGCCTACGCATTGTCAACGGCGGCACACCTGCGACTGACAACCCACGCTTCTGGACAGGCGAAACGCCTTGGGTAACCGGTGCCGACTTCACCCCTCGCGGCATAGGAGAAGTCAGACGATTTGTTTCTGACGCGGGCGTTCGCGCAAGCGCCACTTCGGTTGTGAAAGCAGGCAACCTTTTGGTTGTAACGAGGACGGGTGTTGGCAAGCTCGCAATCGCCCCTTTCGACATTGCTATCAGTCAAGACATCACCGGTTTATACGTCGATGGCAGCAAAGCCGAAACGGCGTTCGTTTTCTATCTTCTGGCGAGAGAGCTAGATGAACTCAAGAAGTTGAACCAAGGCACCAGCATCAACGGCATCATTCGTTCCGATTTGGAGAAGCATGTTGTTCTAGTCCCAAATAACAAAGGCACACAACGCAAGATTGCCACGATCCTCTCCACCATCGACACCGCCATCGAACAAACCGAAACGCTGATCGAGAAATACCAGCACATCAAAGCCGGCCTGATGCACGACCTCTTCACCCGTGGCGTGCTCCCCACCGGC
>JANOTE010000673.1:0-4721 GCA_031416195.1 Rhodoferax sp. | reverse complement strand
CAGCGCGCCCAGCCGGGCCACCCACATTAAAAGCCCGGTGGAATTGGCCATCTCCAGCTACAAAAAGCTGGGCTTGAAAGAAGTGCCTGGCGTGCCCGATTTCAACGATGCGACCGGCGCTTTGGGCCAGCGTTTGTTTCGCCCACCCACGGTGGCGGGCTGGGCCCAGGGCAGGAGTTGGATCACCCCCGGCTTGCTGTTGGAGCGCGGCAACTTTGCGCGTGATTTGCTGTTCCCCGACATTAACTTCATCCCGCCAGACCGCTACATCAGCGATGAAACCATTCGCATCGTCAGCAACAAGATCGACCGTGGCATGGACATCGCGACCGCGACGCGGCCTGAAGGCAGAGGGATGGGCGGCGATGGAGGCAGCGGTGGCGGCATGATGTCTGAGGCTACCGCGATGGCAGACCGCGACGAAGATTTCAACACCCGCTACGCCAGTTTTCGCGGCTGGCAAGTGGCGACGCAGCGCGTCAAGCCGATCGCGCGGCACACCGCACAGCTCAGTTTGGTGGGGTTGGTGAAAGCGCAAAAGCTGGCCACAACCACCCAGGTGGTCGATGAGCTGCTGGCGCGGCTGTTGAACGTGGCGGCACACGCCGAAGACCGCGCTCGCCTCATCAGTTTTTTGAACACTGAGCTTGGCACCGAGCAGATTGCCGTGGCCCAAACGTACCTGGAAGAACCGCTGCGCCTGCTGGTGCATCTCATCATGAGTTTGCCAGAGTACCAGTTGGGTTGACACAGACAAGGTCTAAAAATGCAAACTGTTGACACCATGAAGCTGCCGTCAATCAACCGCAGAACCCTGCTGGGCGCGGGCCTGGGCACGATGGCGCTGGGCCACATGTCTCACCTGCTCGCGCAAGTGGCCGCCAGTCAGGATCGCATCCTGGTGGTGGTGGAGCTGTCTGGCGGCAATGACGGCTTGAACACCCTGGTGCCTTATGGCGATGATGCCTACTATCGGCATCGCCCCACTTTAGGCATCCGACCGCAAAAGCTGCTTAAGCTGGACGATCATTTCGGATGGAACGCGGGCATGACTGGGTTTGACCGGCTTTACAAAGACGGCAAGCTGGCCATCATGCACGGCTGCGGTTATGAGCAGCCTTCGTTTTCGCATTTCACGTCGATGGCTTATCTGCACACGGCCGCGCCAAATAGCGGCGAAAAATACGGCTGGATCGGGCGTTTGGGTGACGCGCTGCAACCTCAAGCCAGTGCGAATTTGATCGTCAACATCGACACCGCCCAGTCGCTTGCCGTCAACAGCCAGTTGCACGTGCCGGTGGTGTTTGACGAGCCAGACCGCTTCACGCGCAAAGGCAGTTTTCAGGAAAAACCATTCCTCGATGTGGTCACAGAGGTACACAACGAACCCAACCCATCGCGCGCCTACCTGCGCGAGGCGGCCCACAGCGCGGTGCAGGCCTCTGCCCTCGTGCGCGAGGCTTGGGCGCGCTACCGCACGCCGACCGACTACGGCATCGTGCCCATCGGCCTGCCCAAGGTTGCTGCGTTGATCGATGCGGGCCTGCCGACGCGGCTTTACTACACCGGCTTTCGCAACAACGCGTTTGACACCCACGTGCAACAGCCGGACTTGCATGGCCGCCTGCTCAGCTATGCATCGGATGCGATTGCCGGCTTCATGCGCGACATGGAGCGCATCGGCAAGGCAGATAAAGTGAGCGTGCTGGTATTTTCAGAGTTTGGCCGTCGCGTTCCTGAAAATGCGAACCAGGGCACCGACCACGGCACGGCCAACACCATGTTCATCGTGGGCAAGCAGGTCAAGGGCGGGCAGTACGGAACCAAGGTGGATTTGAACCGCCTGGACGCGGGCGACAACCTGATGCACACCACTGACTTTCGCCGCGTCTACGCCACGCTCACCAAAGGCTGGATGGGCTATGGCGATACGGCGAAATTGTTCAAAGGCGAGTTTGAGACTTTCCCGGTATTTGGGTGACCTGCTGCATCACGCAAGCAGCGGCAAGCCCACGTAGTTTTCCGCCAGCGTGGTCGAAGCGGCGACTGAGTTCACCAAATAGTCCAGCTCAGCCTCTTGCAACTTTTGGCCAAAGCCTTCGCTGTCAGGAAAGCGGTGCATCAACGACGTGAGCCACCACGAAAACCGCTCGGCCTTCCAGACTCGCTTAAGCGCACGCTGCGAGTAAGCGTCAATGCCCGCGTCGCATTTTTCAAGGTAGAAGTCAATCAGTGCGCTGGATAAAAACTTCACATCACTGGCCGCCAGGTTCATCCCTTTGGCCCCGGTCGGCGGCACGATGTGGGCTGCATCCCCGGCCAAAAACAGGCGGCCAAAGCGCATCGGTTCGGCCACGAAACTGCGCAACGGTGCGATACTTTTCTCGATGCTCGGGCCGGTGACGATGCTGTCTGCCAGTTCGGGGTCAAGGCGCAAACGCAGCTCATCCCAAAATCGCTGGTCGCTCCAGTCGTGTACTTTGTGATCGATGGGGCATTGCACGTAGTAGCGGCTACGCGTCAGGCTGCGCATCGAGCAAAGTGAGAATCCGCGCTCGCTGTTGCCGTAAACAATGGCATGCGGCGACACTGGCGGCACATCTGCCAGTACGCCGAGCCAGCCAAAGGGGTAAACCTTCTCGTACTCAGTGATCGCGCTTCGGGGCACGCTGGCACGGCACACGCCGTGAAAGCCATCGCAGCCCGCAATGAAGTCGCAGGTCAGATCATGCGTTTGACCGCCTGCCTCGTAGCGTACTCGGGGGCGGCTGGAGTCGAAGCCGTGAATGCTGACGTTTTTGGCCTCGTACACCGTGGTCTGCCCGCTGCGTGTGCGTTGCGCCATCAAGTCGCGCGTGACCTCGGTCTGCCCATAAGCCGTTACCACCTTGCCACCTGTCAGTCCCTGCACGTCAATCGCATGGCGTGTACCGGAGAACACCAGTTCAATACTGTGGTGAATGATGCCTTCGGTCTTCACGCCGTCGCCCACCCCCGCCTGCACCAGCATGTCAACCGTGGTCTGCTCCAGAATGCCCGCGCGGATGCGGCCCAGCACGTAATCGGGGCTTTGGCGCTCGATGATGATGTTGTCAACGCCCGCCTGATGCAGCAGCGCGCCAAGCAGCAGCCCAGCTGGGCCTGCGCCAATGATGGCGACTTGAGTTCGCATGGTGTCTCCCGCGTTAGATTGCGTGAACTGAAGTTTAATGCGGGGATTTCACGGGCCACTGGATCGCAACCCGCATCGCCCTGGCATTACTTATCACGCGCGGCGAAAAAAAAGGGAGGCCACGCCTCCCTCAGTAAATGACTGTTTAGATCAAGCCATCTTGCAACCAGTACCGCTATCAGCCAATGCCTTGGCGGCTACGCCCAACACTTTGTTCTCTTTGTTTTCGACCACACGCAAATAGATGTCCTGTACTGGGTTGTGCGACTTGCTCATGCTCCATTTGCCGCGTGGGCTGTCGATGGTGGCGCCCTCCAGTGCTTTGTACAGCGCGGGCTTGCTGGATAAATCGCCCTTGACGGCGTTGGCACCCAGGGCCAAGAGCAGGCCGGTGTCGTAGCCTTGCATGGCGTACACGTCGGGCTGCAAGCGGTAGGTTTTGGCATAGGCCAGACGGAAGGCCTGGTTGCGCGGAGTGGCCAGCGAATCGCTGTAATGCAGCGTGGTCATGACACCGTTGGCAGCGTCGCCTGCGGCCTCCAACACACCCTCCGTCAGGAAGCCGGATCCGTACAGCGGGATTTTGTCTTTCAAACCGGCAGCGGCGTAATCGCGCATGAACTTGGCCGCACCGCCGCCAGCGAAGAAGCAGGCCACCGCATCAGGCTTGATGGAGGCAATTTCGGTCAGCAGGGCTTGAAACTCAACGTTCGGAAAGGGCAAATTGAGCTCCTTCAGAATCGTGCCACCTGCTGAGGTGTAGCTCTCCTTGAAGCCTTCAAACGCCTCGTCGCCGGCCGCGTATTTCCAGGTGATCCAAACCGCTTTTTTGTGCCCCTTGGCGATCATCGCCTGGCCCAGTGCGCGCGTGGGTTGCGAGTTGCTGAACGAGGTGCGAAACACGTTGGGCGCGCATTGGCTGCGAGTCGCCGCGTGTACGCCTGCGTTGGGGATCAGGCTCAACACACCCGAGTCGCGCGCCACCTTGTGGATGCCCATCTGCACGCCGGAATGCACCGTGCCTACCAGCACATCCACCTTGTCACGCAGCACCAGTTTGTTGGCGTTTTCAATGCCCTTGGACGGCTCAGACTCATCATCGACCTTGAAGAATTCAATCTCCCGCCCACCCAGCTTGCCGCCTTGTTCGGCAATCGCCATGCGAAAACCGTTTTCAATCGCCACACCGAGTTGCGCGAAGGTGCCGGTGTACGGCAGCATCAGTCCCACGCGAATTTTGGCGCCTTGCGCGCGGGCGATTTCTGGCAATAAAAGCGACGTAGACGCGGCACCGATGAGGGCGGCACTGCGGGTGAGAACGAGGCGGCGAGTGGACATGTGGTTTCCTTCTGTAACGAGTAGTGGAACTTTAGAGCATCTGGGGCTGCGCGCGCGACGGCATAAACCCTAGAACATCAGCTAAATCGGATAGATCATCGAATTCAAAATCAAGTCGCTGTCGAACACGCAGATGCGGCTTTTCAGCAGCCAGCCGTGGGCAGAATCAGGCACGCGCAACAGTTCGTCGATGTAGCGCCCTACGTTGTAG
>JANOTE010000672.1:0-7481 GCA_031416195.1 Rhodoferax sp. | reverse complement strand
CATCAATCACCTTCTGCCCGCGTGGGATGCCTTTCGCAGCGCGACTGACATCGCGCCCATCCGCAATGAAAAGCACTACAAAAAACTGGTGGCCACTTTAGAGGCGCTGCTGGATGAAACCGCGGGTGACGAGCGCCATCCAGCCATGGGCTTGGTGGATATCGTGGGTGATTTGATTGAAGACTACGAAGCACAGCGCCACCCACTCCCAACCGCTACGGGCATGCAGGCGCTGAAGTTTTTGATGGATCAACACGGGCTGAAGCAGGGCGATTTGGCTGAGATTGGCAGCCAGGGCGTGGTGTCTGAGATCTTGGCGGGCAAGCGGGAGCTGAACATTCGGCAAGTGCGGGCGCTGGGCGCGCGCTTTGGAGTGTCCGCAGGTACGTTTGTTTAGTAGTCATTGATTTTTTTCCCCTGTAGGGTAATATCTTGCCTATTAAAAGATATCTTTAGAGATTCTACATACCATGCAAGCTCAACAAGCCACGGTCTCCCTTTGGGGTAAATCAACTGCGATACGCATTCCCGCAGCTATCGTCAAGCAATCTGCGCTGCGGATAGGGCAGTCGGTTCAGGTTGAAAACGCCAGTGACGGCAGCATCACGATTCGGCCCGTTGTGCAGCGGCCCAAGCTGGAGACGCTGCTTGCGGGCGTAACGCGGGGCAACCTGCCAGACCAAGCCGACATCTCATGGGGCAAGCCGATGGGCACTGAAGTATGGTGACCCGCGTCAAGAAGGCTCCGCAGCAAGGTGAGATTGTCTGGATCGATTTTGACCCGCAAAGCGGGCATGAACAGGCGGGGCGACGGCCCGCATTGGTGATTTCAAAAACCGCGTACAACCAGCGCATTGGCCGTGCATTTGTGTGCCCGATCACCTCCAAGGTGAAGGGCTACCCGTTTGAAGTGGCAATCAGCACCCCATCGGTGACGGGTGTTGCGTTGAGTGACCATTTGAAGAATGTCGACTGGGTGTCGCGCGGCACAACGATGACGGGAGAGTTTGCGTCCAACCTTGCGCTTCAAAGTGTTTGGCGGCTGGTGGAAAGCATTGTCGACCTGCCCTGAGCGTGATGAATTGGAGCGGCTATGAGCCATTCATCCCACTGAGTCGCTTGGCAATGATCTGATCGGCCTCAGCCATGATGCGGTCAATCAATTGTTTGACAGTCGGCACATCGTGAATCAACCCGGCCACCATGCCGCAAGACCAGGCGCCTGCGTCCATCGCGCCGTCAATCATGATTTTGGGGTACACGCCGGCCACTTCGTTGATGATGTCTTCAAACTTCAGGTTGGCACCCAGCGCTTTTTCTTTCTCCAACAGGCGCTGCACCGCCGCGTTGTTCAGCACGCGCTCGGTGTTGCGCAGGGGGCGCATCACCAGGCGGGTGTCCAGCTCACTGGCGGCGACGATGGCATCTTTGACGTTTTGATGGATCGGTGCTTCCACCGTGGCCATGAAGCGCGTGCCCATGTTCATGCCCTCGGCACCCAGCGCAATGGCGGCGACCAGGCTGCGCCCATCGGCCATGCCGCCTGAGGCAACGAAGGGGATCTTCAGCTCATCCGCCGCGCGCGGCAGCAAAATGAAGTTGGGGATGTCGTCTTCACCCGGATGGCCGCCGCATTCAAAACCATCGACGCACACCGCATCGCAGCCAATCGACTCGGCCTTGAGCGAATGCCGCACCGAGGTGCATTTGTGGATCACTTTGATACCCGCTTCATGCAGCGCGGGAAGCCACTTCTGCGGGTTGTTGCCCGCGGTTTCCACCACCTTCACGCCGCCGTCGATGATGGCTTTGATGTATCCGGGATAGTCTGGCGACGTGAGCACAGGCAGGAAGGTGAGGTTTACGCCAAAGGGCTTGTCCGTCATCTCGCGGCAGCGTTTGATCTCGTTGGCCAGCAGCTCGGGCGTGCGTTGCGTCAGGCCCGTGATGATGCCCAAACCGCCCGCGTTGGAGACGGCAGCGGCCAGCTCGGCAAAGCCCACAAAATGCATGCCGCCCTGGATGATCGGGTGCTGGATGCCAAAGAGTTCGGTAATGCGGGTTTTCATGATGCTATTGAATTGGACAGTGTTGGGTGGGGTACATTGAGGGTCCGATTTCAGTTTAAACGCAAACAAGCGGATATTCCGCATCACCATGGCTACCAGTCTCCTCGCGCTACTCGACGACATCGCCACGATCTTGGACGACGTGTCTATCCTGACCAAGGTTGCCGCCAAAAAAACGGCCGGCGTGCTGGGCGACGACCTGGCGCTGAATGCGCAGCAGGTTTCAGGCGTCAAGGCCGAGCGCGAACTGCCCGTGGTGTGGGCGGTGTGCAAGGGCTCGTTTCTCAACAAGGTGATCTTGGTGCCTGCCGCGCTGGCCATTAGCGCGTTTGCGCCGTGGGCGGTGACACCGTTGTTGATGGTGGGCGGGGCGTTTTTATGCTACGAGGGGTTTGAGAAACTCGCCCACAAATACCTTCACCGCCCCAGTGAAGATGCGGCCCGCCATGAAGAGTTGGTGACGGCGCTGGCCAACCCGCAAGTCGATCTGGTGGCGATGGAAAAAGACAAAATCAAAGGCGCTGTGCGCACCGATTTCGTCCTGTCTGCCGAGATCATCGCCATCACCCTGGGCATCGTGCAGAGCAGCCCGTTTGCAACCCAGGTCGCGGTGCTGGTCGGCATTGCGCTGTTGATGACGGTAGGGGTGTACGGCTTGGTGGCAGGCATCGTGAAGCTTGACGACGGCGGGCTGTATTTGAGCCAGCGCACCGGGCTTGGCGGGTTCAAAAGCTTTCAGCGCGCGTTGGGGCGAGGCATCCTGTGGCTGGCTCCCTACCTGATGAAAACACTGTCCATCGCCGGTACTGCCGCAATGTTTTTGGTGGGCGGCGGCATATTGACGCACGGTATCAAGCCACTGCAACACCTGCTGGAGCAATGGAGCGCACAGGTATCTGGCTGGATGCAGCCCATCGCATCCGCGCTGCTGGATGGGGTTTTTGGCCTGCTGGCAGGGGCCTTGGTGCTGGGGGCAGTGGTGGCTTTGAAGCGGATGCTCGGAGCGAGTAAAAATTAACTCGCAGGTTAATTTTTTCCTGAAAATCGATAAAAAACCCAAATATCTTGATTAAAAAGGCCTCTAGCTCCCGAATGAATTGCTTAAAAAGCTATTATTTTTATAGTAACTTAACATGACGGTTGTCGTTCAGATGTTGTCCCCATTAACTTTTGCAGGAGAGAGTTTCAGTGAATAAAATTTACCCCAGTGCGGCCAAGGCGCTTGAAGGCATCGTCAAAGACGGCCAGCTTCTTGGCGTAGGCGGCTTTGGCCTGTGCGGCATCCCCGAGGCGCTGATTGACGCGGTGAAAGCCAGCGGCGCGCAGAACCTCACGGCCATCTCCAACAACGCGGGCGTGGACGACTTTGGCTTGGGCAAGCTGCTGCAAACGCGACAGGTCAAAAAGATGATCGCCAGCTATGTCGGCGAGAACAAGGAATTTGAGCGCCAGTACCTCGCAGGCGAGCTGGCGCTGGAGTTCACGCCGCAGGGCACATTGGCTGAAAAGCTGCGCGCGGGCGGCGCAGGCATCCCTGCGTTCTTCACCAAAACCGGTGTCGGCACGCTGGTGGCCGAGGGCAAAGAGCTGCGCGAGTTTGATGGCGAAACCTATGTGATGGAGCGCTCGCTGGTGCCTGATGTGTCGCTGGTCAAAGCGGCGGTGGCCGACAAAAGTGGCAATCTGCGCTTCAATTTGACGGCGCGAAATTTCAACCCGGCCGTTGCGATGGCCGGGAAAATCTGCGTGGTGGAGGTCGAAAAAATTGTGGAAGTCGGCGAGCTCGCACCGGACGACATTCATCTGCCTGGCATCTACGTGCATCGCATCGTGCTGAACGCCACGCCCGAAAAGCGCATTGAAAAGCGCACTGTCACCATCTAAATAACTTTGCGGGACAGACCGTAGCTACACGCAGTGAGCAAGCTCTGTCCCCAACACTTTGAAAGAGTCTGAATATGAGCTGGTCACAAGATCAAATGGCTGCGCGCGCGGCGCAAGAACTCGAAGACGGTTTCTACGTCAACCTCGGCATCGGCATTCCCACGCTGGTGGCCAATTTCGTGCCCGCAGACAAAGAAGTCTGGCTGCAATCCGAGAACGGCATGCTCGGCATTGGCCCGTTCCCGATCGAAGCTGAAGTTGATGCTGACTTGATCAACGCCGGCAAACAAACTGTTACCACCATCAAAGGCAGCAGCATCTTTGGCAGCCACGACAGCTTTGCCATGATTCGCGGCGGCAAGATCAATTTGTCCATCTTGGGTGCGATGCAGGTCAGCGAAAAAGGCGACTTGGCCAACTGGATGATCCCCGGCAAGATGGTCAAAGGCATGGGCGGCGCGATGGATTTGGTGGCGGGCGTCAAGCGCGTCATCGTCCTGATGGAGCACGTCGCCAAAAAGAAAGACGGTACTGAGGATTTGAAGATTCTCAAGACCTGTACGTTGCCGCTCACAGGCGTCGGCGTGGTGGACCGCATCATCACCGACTTGGCCGTGATGGATGTCACGCCTGCGGGCCTGAAGGTGATTGAGATGGCGCCTGGGGTGACGCGCGAAGCGTTGCAGGCGAAGACGGGGGTTGCGTTGGTTTGATCCTGGATATGAACGATACGCTGTTCCATTCACGGCTGCTGAAGTAGCCGCACACACAAAGTCGCACATGTAAGCGGGAAATCCAACCCAGGTAAGGTTTTTCTTTTATACTGTATAAAAATACAGTTAATCGAAAAAACCATGTGCAGCGCGTTTTCAACCCCTATTGAGCTGGATGAGCCCTGCGGTAAAGTGCTGGGCCGTAGTCTGCTGGGCGCAGGTGCGGCGAACGCGGCAGTCACAGCATTACCGGCCTTAACAGCATTAACAGCATTAACAGGTGTCTGGCGGGCGCAGGACATGACCCGCGACGAGCTTGTCTGCTCCAGCGGTTACCCCGCCTTGGACGCTGAGCTGCCCGGTGGCGGTTGGCCCTTGGGTGCCATGGTGGAGCTGTTGCAGCTTGATGCCACGCAACATGTATGGCAGCTACTGGTGCCTGCGTTGGCACGGCAGATTCAAGCTGGCCCGCAGGCCGTGGTGCTGGTGGGTGCCCCAGCCATGCCGTTTGGCCCCGGCTTGGCCGCGCGCGGGCTGAACCCGCAGCGCCTGCTGTGCGTACACGCCGAGAGCTTGGCGCAGCGGCTGTGGGTGGCCGAGCAGGCCCTGCGCTGCGCGGATGTGGCGGCGGTTCTGGTTTGGTTGCCCTGCACAGCGTCTATGCGGGGGGGATCGGCCAACTTGCAAATGCAATTGCGTCGCCTGCAGATCACCGTGCCGCCCCAAGGCCTGCTGTTTGCACTGCGCCCGCTGGCAGCTCAGGCAGAGGCCTCGTGCGCGCGCCTGCGCTTGAGTGTGCAGACCGGTGGTGTGGCTGACCGCTTGCAGATCCACATCCTCAAGCGGCGCGGACCACCGCCTTTGCTGCCGGTTGAGCTGCCACCGAATCCTCAGCGGCTGGCCGATTTGCTGGCGGCGCGGCATCAGCCACTGTCAACAACTTCAGCGTCTTTGCCGCAGAGCGCTCCTGCTCAGGGCCAGAGCCTTGGCCGTCCTCATGTCAACAACCCCATCCCTGCCCGCACACTGGATCGCGCTGTCGCCGCCTGAGCCTGACGGCCCCCTGTGGCGCTTGCAGGCCTTGCGGTTCACACCGCATGTGGCGCAGGTGCAAGCGCTGCTGTTGCTGGAGGTGGCCGCCAGCGAGCGCCTGTTTGGGGGGCGGCGAGCCTTGCTCAATCAATTCTTTCGCGTCAATGGCGTGCTGGCCCGTATTCCCTGGCAGCAGGCAAGCTCCTCGTTGAGCGCCATGGGCCTGCTGCGCTGCCAGGGCCTGGGGTTGGCACGGCCCGCGCTGGTGCCTGACGGTCTGCCGCTGTCTACGCTGGATGCCGCGCAGGCGCATGTGGCCACACTGGAGCGCATGGGCGTGCGTACTTGGGGGCAACTGCGTGCGCTGCCGCGCGATGGCGTGGCGCGGCGCTTTGGCGCGGCCCTGCTCGATGCCCTGGATCAAGCCTGGGGCCAGCGGCCCGAGCGCCACACCTGGCTTGCCTTGCCCAGCCGCTTTGACGAGCGGATGGACCTGCCCGCCACCGCGCACGGTATCGAAGGCCTGGCAGGCACGCTGACCCGGTTGCTGGCCTTGCTGCGGCTGTGGCTGGTGGCGCGGCAACTGGGCGTGCTGCGGTTGCAATTGCGCTGGGTGCATGACCTCAAACGCCTGGATGGCATCGAGCTGCCGCCCCACGCGGGCTTGGCCCTGCACACCGCAGAGCCCACCCAAGACCTGGCTCACTTGCGGCGTTTGCTGGATGAACGTTTGGGCCGCACCACGCTGGCCGCCCCGGTGCGAAGCCTGCGCCTGCTCGCGGTAGAGGCTGTGCCTTGGGCCGGGGCATCGCGCAGCTTTCTGCCCGAAGACAACCGCCCCGGCGACAAGCTGCATCAGTTGGTGGAGCGCCTGGGTGCGCGGCTTGGCACGCAGCGGGTGCAGCGCCTGCAGCCGCAAGCTGACCACCGACCTGAATGTCAGCAGCGTTGGGTGGATGCACAGGTCAATACCCAGGTGGGTGCGCAACCAGCCAGTTTCACCGCAGATGCCCTGTACCCCCCGTGGCTACTGCCCCAGCCGCTGCCCTTGCAGGTGCACCATGAAGTGCCGCAGTACGGTGGCCCGCTGCAACGGCTGGCGCGGCTGCACCGGGTTGAAGCGGCTTGGTGGGAGGCCCCTGCGTGTAAGGCTGCGTGGCAATCCCATCCCGGCGCAGGTTCAGACGCAGGTAGGCAGCCAGCCGACAACGCTGGTCAACCGGCCTTGCGCGATTACTTCATCGCCCACAGCCCCGAAAAAGGTTTGGTGTGGGTCTACCGCGAGCGGTTTCAATGGTTTTTGCACGGCATCTATGCATGACTTGCCAAATAACTTGCCAGGTTATGCCGAGCTGCATTGCCTGAGCAATTTCAGCTTTCAGCGCGGAGCCTCGCACCCGCACGAGCTGGCCAGCCGCGCCTACGATTTGGGCTATGAGGCGCTGGCCATCACCGATGAATGCTCGGTGGCCGGCGTGGTGCGGGCGTGGAGCGGTTTGCGCAGCCATTTGGCATCCCTTGCCGCGCCGAATCAAACGCCTGATCAAACCCAAACCCAAACGCTAACGCGGCCCTTTCATTTGCTGTACGGCAGCGAATTCCATTTGGGCGACCCCGGCGCTGCATCCAGTGCAGCATCCCATGTGAAATCCAATGCCGATATCGACGGCTGCGCCGGGGGCTGGCCCGCTGGCCCGGGTGGGCGCTTGGTGGCGATTGCGCGGCATCTGCAAGGCTGGGGCGGTTTGTGTGAATTCATCACCGCTGCACGCATGCAGGCCGA
>JANOTE010000671.1:0-3977 GCA_031416195.1 Rhodoferax sp. | reverse complement strand
GCGTGCTGCTGCCGTCGGTGGTGCGCTACATGGCCGATGACAAGCGGCAAATCGGCTTCGAGGCTCTCGCGTCCATCGCCGCTGACCCTGAAAACACAATTGCCTCTGCCAAGCGCTTCATGGGTCGCAGTCTGGCCGATGTGAAAGACGCGGCCAAGCTACCGTACCGCTTTGTCGATCACAAAGGCATGTTGGGTTTGCAAACCGTGGCGGGTGAAAAGTCTCCCGTCGAGGTCAGTGCAGACATCCTTGCAACTTTGCGCTACCGGGCTGAAGACACCTTCAACGACGATGTTTTTGGCGCAGTGATCACGGTGCCCGCCTACTTTGATGATGCCCAGCGCCAGGCCACCAAAGATGCCGCCAAGCTGGCGGGCTTGAACGTGCTGCGCCTGATCAACGAGCCAACCGCCGCCGCCATTGCGTATGGTTTGGACAATGCCAGCGAAGGCGTTTACGCCATTTACGATTTAGGCGGCGGAACGTTTGACATCTCGATTCTGCGATTGAGCCAAGGTGTTTTTGAGGTCATCGCAACCGGCGGTGATTCAAGTTTGGGCGGTGACGATTATGATCAGGCGCTGGCCGATTGGGTACTCGCGCAGTCGGGTATGCAGGCCGATACCGCCGGCGACAAAGCTGCCATCAAAGCCGCTGCACGTGCTTGCAAGGAAGCGCTGTCTGCTTCAAATAGAGTAGCTATCAATGCAATATTAACGAGAGCTAGAGTCGAATTTGATATTGAAATTTCGCAATTTGAAGCGATTTCCGCCCCTTTGACCGCGCAAACTATGAGCGCTGTGCGCAAGGCGCTGCGTGACGCGAAACTCAAGCCCGATGAGATTCAAGGCGTGGTGATGGTCGGTGGCTCCACCCGTATGCCGCAGGTGCGTCGCGCGGTGGCTGAATTCTTTGGTAAGGATCCGTTGACGAATCTGAACCCGGATGAGGTCGTGGCGCTGGGTGCTGCAATTCAAGCCAACCAACTGGCGGGCAACAACCCCTTGGGCGATTTGCTGCTGCTGGACGTGATTCCGCTGTCGCTTGGTATCGAAACCATGGGCGGTCTGACCGAACGAATCGTGCCGCGCAACCAGACCATCCCCACTGCGATGGCGCAGGACTTCACCACCTACAAGGATGGTCAAACTGCCTTGGCGCTGCATGTGGTGCAGGGCGAGCGCGACCTGGTGGCGGACTGCCGCAGCCTGGCGCGTTTTGAACTTCGCGGTATTCCGCCGATGGTGGCTGGTGCGGCGCGCATCCGGGTCACGTTCACCGTGGATGCAGACGGTTTGCTGAATGTCTCTGCGCGCGAGCAGGTCAGCGGCGTTGAAGCGCAAATTGACGTGAAACCCAGCTACGGTTTGGGCGATGATGTGATCGCCAAAATGCTGCAAGACAGCTTCACCACCGCCGAGGTGGACATGAAGTCTCGCGCGTTGGCCGAAAGCCGCGTTGATGGCGACCGCATGCTGTTGGCCACTGTCAGCGCGCTCAACGTGGATGCGAATCTGCTCTCTAACGAAGAGCGGCGAGACATTGATTCGCTGATGGCCGTGCTTCGTGACACAGTGATCTCGTCGCAAAGTGCGGGTGTCATTGAGGCTGCCACCAAGGCGCTTGCCGACGGCACAGAAGCTTTTGCTGCTGCTCGTATGAACCGTGGCATTCAAACCGCTTTGGCCGGGAAAAACATTAGTGCGGTCTGATCCCAGGAATTACAAAACATGCCCATCATTAAAATTTTGCCGCATCCTGAATACTGCCCGAATGGCGCGCAAATCAGCGCACCTGCGGGCACGTCAATCTGCGAAGCCCTGTTGGACAACCACATCGAGATCGAGCACGCCTGCGACTTGAGCTGCGCCTGCACCACCTGCCACGTCATCGTGCGCGAGGGTTTTGCGTCGCTCAATTCGCTCGACGAGAATGAAGAAGATTTGCTGGATCGCGCGTGGGGGCTGGAGCCCTATTCGCGTCTTTCGTGTCAGGCCATCCTGGCGCAAAAAGATGTCACCGTGGAAATCCCGAAGTACACGATCAATCACGCAAAGGAGTTGCACTGATCATGCGCCAAGTCTTTTTGGATACCGAGACGACTGGCCTCTCCCCCGACCAAGGCGACCGAATCATCGAGATCGGCTGCGTCGAGATGGTCAACCGCAAGCTGACCGGCAACAATAAGCATTTCTACGTCAACCCAGGGCGTGACAGCCACGAGGAGGCGCTCAAAGTACACGGGATCACCACCGAATTTTTGCGCGACAAGCCGAAGTTTGAGGCGGTGGCTGATGAGTTGCTGGACTACATTGGCGGAGCCAACATCGTCATCCACAACGCGCCGTTTGACCTGGGCTTTTTGAACCGGGAAATGCAACTGCTGGGCCGCCCCGTCTTCAAGCAGTTTGTCGCCAGCGTCACCGACAGCCTGGCCATGGCCAAAGAAATGTATCCCGGCAAGCGCAACGGTCTGGATGCCCTGTGTGACCGGCTGGGCGTTGACAACTCGGGTCGCACCCTGCACGGTGCGCTCTTGGATGCAGAGTTGCTGGCCGATGTCTACATCAACCTCACGCGCGGACAGGATGCCTTGTTGATCGACGCGCCAGCGTCGAATGAACCAGGTGCCCATCAAGCCAAAGTCGATCTGCGGGCGTTTGATCTTGCCGTTGTGCTGGCCAGCGAATCTGAATCCGCCAGCCACGAAGATGTGCTCAGGCAGATCGACAAATCAAGCGGTGGCAAAACCGTTTGGAGGATTGCTTTCCTCGCGCAGTCTGAATCCTGCACCGGCAATATGGCATAATTAAAGGCTTGATTTGGCGCGCCTTCGGTTCGCGACGCAGTCTAGACAGGGCGGTTAGCTCAGGGGTAGAGCACAGCATTCACACTGCTGGGGTCGGAGGTTCGAAGCCTCCACCGCCCACCATATTGACCTCGCGACAGTCAACATTTGTACAAGAGCGAGAAAGGCAATCTGGTTATGACACCGCGAACTACAACAGCAGAGTTTTCATAAGCCATCGGGTTGCGACCGCGCGCGCTCTGGTGCGCTGGCAGTTGCTCAATCAGAAATAAAGCGCGGCATCTACCGCGTTTTTTTTCGCCCATTTTTTAGATTTCACTGACGCACAGGTTTTCAATATGATTCAAATCACACTTCCTGACGGCTCCAAACGTGACTACCCCGGCCCGGTCACCGTCGCTGAGGTTGCGGCTTCGATCGGCACCGGCTTGGCCAAGGCGGCACTGGCCGGCAAGATTGGCAGCCAGGTCATTGACACGAGCTACGTTGTTGACAAAGACAGTGCCTTGTCGATCATCACCGCCAAAGACGCTGATGGGCTGAACGTGATTCGACACTCGACGGCGCACTTGCTGGCTTATGCGGTCAAAGCGCTGTTCCCGGACGCGCAGGTCACCATTGGCCCGGTGATCGAAAACGGCTTTTTTTACGATTTCTCGTACAAACGCCCGTTCACCCTGGACGACCTGGCCGCCATCGAAAAGAAGATGACTGAGCTGGCGAACAAGGACGAGATTGTCACGCGCCGCGTGCTGTCGCGTGACGAGGCGGTGGCGTATTTCAAGGAGATGGGTGAGCATTACAAGGCCGAGATCATCGGCGCGATTCCAGCGGGCGAAGATGTCTCGCTGTACCGTGAGGGCGACTTTGAAGACCTGTGTCGCGGCCCGCACGTGCCGAGCACGGGCAAGCTCAAGTATTTCAAACTGATGAAGCTTGCTGGGGCCTACTGGCGCGGCGACCATCGCAATGAGATGCTTCAGCGCATCTACGGCACGGCCTGGGCAACCAAAGACGAGTTGCAGGCGCATTTGACGATGCTCGAAGAAGCCGAAAAGCGTGACCACCGCAAGTTGGGCCGTGAGCTGGACTTGTTTCACATCGACGAGCACTCGCCGGGCACAGTGTTCTGGCACCCCAAGGGCTGGACGCTGTGGCAGGGCGTAGA
>JANOTE010000670.1:0-4124 GCA_031416195.1 Rhodoferax sp. | reverse complement strand
GGATGGCTACGCGGCTGCGCTGGCAGCGTGGTTGTTTTACGCTGGCAAGGCTGAGTTTTTAGGGCTGGATCATGGTGATGTGAAAACGCTAAGTGACCTGCCAGACGTGGCAGGCCGCGCCGTTTATATTCTCGATTTTTCGTTTGCAAAAGAACTCTTAAGCGTGATCGACGAACGCGCCGCCAAGCTCGTCCTGCTGGACCATCACAAGAGCGCGGCTGAAGCATTGACGGGCTTTGCCTGCCGCTGCGGCGTGGTGCATTTTGATATGAAAAAATCCGGCGCGCGGCTTGCGTGGGAGTTCTTTCAGCCGGATGCGCCTTTGCCTGACTTGGTTCGATTTGTGGAAGACCGCGACATTTGGGTGTGGCAGTTTGGCGAAAGCCCTGCCTTTTTGGCCGCGCTTGACATGGAGCCCTACGACTTCGCGCGTTGGGCGGCCATTGCACAATTTTCACCGGATCAATTGCAGTCGTTCATGGCACGCGGGCAGGCGATGGACGAAAAATTTGCCAAGCTTGCCACTGACATGGCAGACGATGCGCGGCCCGTCATCTTCAACGGCTACAGTGGGCTGATGGTCAACGCACCGAGCGTGTTTCACAGCCTGATTGGCGATATTCTGGCCAAGAAGAACGGCACGTTTGCACTAATGTGGAACGCCCACAAAAGCGGTGTGATCAAAGTGGGCTTGCGCTCGCGCTCTGGGTTTGATTGCATCCCGCTGGCCTCCAGCATGGGTGGCGGTGGCCATGCTCAGGCCTGTGGTTTCAAGATGGCGGTGAACCGCTTGCCCGAGCTGTTGGGCGGCACGTTCAACGCGGCGGGCGCGTGACATCACGCAGGGGTTAGACATGGCAATTCAATGGTTCCCCGGCCACATGCACTTAACGCGCAAGGCGATTGAGCAGCGCATCAAAGAGACCGATGTGGTGATCGAGCTGCTGGATGCGCGCCTGCCCGGCTCCAGTGCCAACCCGATGCTGGCCGAGCTGACGGCGGGCACGCCGTCGCTCAAAGTGCTGAACAAACAGGATTTGGCCGACCCCGGCGTCACCGAGCTTTGGCTGGCGCACTACAACGCGCTCAAAGACACTCAGGCGATTGGGCTTGATGCCAGCGTGAGCACTCCCGCGCAAGTGCTCATCCGCGCCTGCCATGGCCTGGCCCCCACGCGTGGCAGCATGAGCAAGCCGATGCGCGTGCTGATTTGCGGAATTCCCAACGTGGGCAAGTCCACACTCATCAACACCCTAAGCGGCAAGCGCGCCACCAAGACCGGTGACGAGGCTGGCATCACCAAGCTGGAGCAACGCATCACATTGGCCGATGGTTTTTATCTGTTTGACACGCCCGGCGTGCTGTGGCCCCGAATCATCGTGCCGCAAAGCGGCTACAACCTGGCCGCCAGTGGCGCGATTGGCCGCAATGCGTACGATGACGAAGATGTCGCTTGGTCGCTCTTGGCTTACCTCAAATCGCATTACGCCCACGCGCTTGAGTTGCGCTACCGGTTGACCGATGTTGCGGTGATGGGCGATGACGATTTGCTCAGCGCGATTGGCCTCCAGCGCGGCGCGATCCAAGGTGGCAATCGGGTCAACCTGCAAAAGGCCGCAGAGATCGTGATTTTTGATTTCAGGGCGGGTGCATTGGGGCGTATCACGCTGGAGACACCCGCAGAATTCACGCAATGGCTGGAGATGGGCAGGTGGCGGAGGCGCAGCGACTCGTGAAAAAGACCAAGCCAACCAGGAACACGTCGATGACTCTATAATTGAAGGTTGCCTGCAAGCAGTCACTGGGTCATTTTTTTGCGCAGAATTAATCTCCTGCCGTCGGATCGGTTGCCTCAAGAGTGAATGCATGGGCCCGAATTCAGGAGTTATTGACACATGGCTAAAGAAGAACTGATTGAGATGCGCGGCAAGGTCAACGAAGTGTTGCCCGACTCACGCTTTCGCGTCACGCTAGAAAATGGGCATGAGCTCATCGCCTACACCGGCGGAAAAATGCGCAAACACCACATCCGCATCATCGCGGGTGATGATGTGTCACTTGAACTTTCTCCCTACGATCTGAGCAAAGGCCGCATCATGTTCCGTCACATTGCCGGACGGGGTGGCCCACCAGGACGTTGAGCTTGCCTGACAAAGGCGTGATCCACGTCATTGACCGCGTGGTCATGCCCAATTAAGGTTCGCCGGACACTCAAAAGAGGCAGTTGAGGCTGCCTTTTTTGTGACCTTTATCTTTAGGGAGCTGAGTTCACCCGGTAGCCCAGCGTCGTCGAAATTTCATGGGCGGTTGCCTGTAATTTGGGCAGCCAACTGTCTTCCATGCGGCCAGCGGGCGCTGAGATCGACAGGCCTGCCACCAGCTTTGACTGGTCGTCAAAAATGCCTGCGGCCATGCAGCGCACTCCAAGTTCCAACTCCTCGTTGTCATTCGCACTGCCGTACTGGCGTACTTTGGAGAGCTCGCGCTCCAGCACGGGCAGTTGCGTGATGCTGTTTTTAGTTTGCCCGGCCAGCCCTGTGCGCGTGGCGTAGGCGCGGATGCGCTGCGGGTCGTCCTCCGCCAAAAACAGCTTGCCAACCGATGTCAAATGCAGCGGCGCCCGCCCGCCAATCGCCCGCACCACCTGCATGCCTGATCGCTCGCTGAAGGCACGTTCGATATAGACGATTTCATCGCCCTGGCGCATGCTCAAGTTAACCGGCTGCTGGATCAAACGGTGCAGCTCGCGCATCGGCACCAGTGCGGCATCGCGCACATTCAGGCGGCCCTTGACCAGGTTGCCCAGCTCCAGCAGACGCATGCCCAAACGGTAATTACCGGGCTGCGGGCGATCCACAAAACGGCCTGTGGCCAAGTCGTTCAAGATGCGGTGCGTGGTGGAGGGGTGCAGGCCCGTGCGCTCGCTGATCTCCTTGAGCGAGATGGCTTCTTCGCGCGAGGCCAGCACGTCCATCAGCGCGAACATGCGCTCAATCACCTGAACGGTGGGTTTTGCAGGGATGCCGGTATCGGCTTTTGTCATTGAGGCCTCCTGGACGCGGGAAATCTCATTTTACCTTGTGAAATAGAGCTTCAAACTGAACGGACGGAAGTCCAGTTTTCTTCTCTCAAAACCTGGTGCGGTCCAAAGCGGGCCTTGTAGTTCATCTTGGGGCTCTGATCGATCCAATAGCCCAGGTAAAGGTGCGCCAGGCCCAGCGCTTTGGCCTGCGAGAGTTGCCACAGCACGCAGTAGGTGCCGTAGCTGGCCTGCGCGTCGGGTTCATAAAAGGTGTAGACGGCAGACAGGCCATCTTCGAGCACATCCAATATCGAGACCATTTTGAGTGCGCCCGCAGTGCCATCCGGCAAAGTCTCGTGAAACTCAACGAGGCGAGAATTGACACGGCTTTGCAGCAGAAACTGGGTGTATTGGTCAATGCTGTCCTCATCCATGCCGCCGCCTGCGTGGCGACCATTTTGATAGCGCAGGTACAGTTGGTAGTGCTCGGAGTGATAACCCAAATTCAACACACGGGCCTGCAAATTTTTGTGCTGTGCCTGCGCCCGGCGCTGGCTTTTATTGGGCTTGAAGTCATGTACCAGCACGCGCAACGGCGTGCAGGCCTGGCAGCCATCGCAATAAGGCCGGTAGGTGAACATACCGCTGCGCCGAAAGCCCTGCGCCACCAAATCTGAGTAGGTGGCGTTGTTAATCAAATGGCTCGGGCTGGCCACCTGCGAGCGCGCCTGGCGGTTTGGCAGGTAGCTGCACGGGTAGGGCGCAGTGGCGTAAAACTGCAAGGCTTGAAGCGGAAGATCCTTGAGGTGCGTCACGGTGTTGGGGTGTCGAAAGTCAGCAGTTCTTGCCAGTATAAATCGTCAAAACGCCAGGCGGGTTCAGGCTGATCGGCGCGGATTTTGACGTGTTCCAAAAACGCCAAACGCGTCATTTCCTGCGCCCCTAGCGAGGCCAAGTGGCTGGTATTTTGCTGGCAGTCAATTAGTTGGATACCATGATGCCGAGAAAAACAGACCAGCGCCGCCAGGGCAATTTTGGAAGCATCGGTCTGCACTGAAAACATCGATTCGCCAAACACCGCCTTGCCAAGCGAGACACAATA
>JANOTE010000669.1:0-2774 GCA_031416195.1 Rhodoferax sp. | reverse complement strand
CGCCAGAACGCCAGCTTCTGGGCTGCCATCCACACCACGTCCGGCCCCGACGCGCTGGGCATGCTGGAGCGCCAGCGGGTGAAGACATGGCTGAAAGGCGTTTACGCGACGCTGGTTGAATTGCCGCTGAGGTGATGTGATGCGACGTTACTTTTTAGTACTATTTTATATATAGCATACTATGCATATTAATAGAGGACTAGAGGTCTAATTTATTCATAATTTGGCCGAAAACAGTCGTTTTTTGCCAAAAATTAACCCACAGGTTCATTTATGCACTTAATTGCCCTCAAGATCATCTCATCGCATACAACGCGGGTAAAGTGACAGAAATGCAAGTAACCAACTCAATTCAAACCCCTTCGCACACTGTCGCATCTATTGAGGCACGTGTGGACGCAATTCAGGCTGTGCTGCACGAGCGCGGCATGCAGCCGGCCGCGTTCATCGAGCAGGCCAATCACCTGATCGAGGAGACCTGGCTGCCGCAAAACGGTGCGCGTGTAGTCGCCAAAGCGTGGACTGATGCTGCCTTCAAGCAGCGTCTATTTGCCAATGGGATAGAGGCTGTCGCGGAGCTGGGCCTGGCAATGCCCAAGCACCACCGCCACCTGGTCGCGCTGGAGAACACGGCGACGGTGCACAACGTGATTTGCTGCACGCTGTGCTCATGCACGGCGTTCACCATCATTGGCCTGCCGCCCGATTGGTACAAAGACCTGGAGTACCGCGCCCGCGCCGTGCGTGAATCGCGCACAGTACTCAAAGAGATGGGGCTTGATTTGCCCCCCGATGTCGAAATCCGCGTGTGGGACACCACCGCTGATACCCGCTACATGGTGTTGCCCATGCAGCCGCCCCACACCCTCAGTTGGCCTGCCGACCGACTTGCGGAACTCGTCACGCAGGATGGGATGATTGGCGTGGCGCGTTTGTAAATTCGAGCAGATCAGGAGAAGAACGATGGACGGCATGCACGATCTCGGTGGCAAACAGGGTTTTGGCCCGGTGCGCCATTCCCCCAAGGCGCGGGTGTTTCACGCGGATTGGGAAAAGCGCGTCAACGCGATGTATTCACTGGCGGTGAAGCAGGGCGTGTTCAACATGGACGAGTACCGCCACGCCATCGAGCGCATGGAGCCGCGCCATTATTTGGCCGCTGGGTACTACGAGCGAACCTTGACGAGCCTGGCGACGCTGTGCGTTGAGAAAGGCCTGGTTACGCGCGAGGAGCTTGAGCGCCGCGCGCAGGGGGCGTTTCCGTTGTCGTCACCCAGTGCATCGGGTCGCCCAAACCTTGCCAAGCGCGAACGATTCAAACCCGGTGACCGCGTGACGGTGCGCGCCGATTACGTGCCCGGCCACCACCGTTTGCCGGCCTACATTCGTGGCAAAAATGGCGTGGTGGTGAGTGAGTCGCCCGTGTACCCGTTCCCGGATGCCCACGCGCACGGTGTACCGGCTGCTGACGAGCCGACTTATGACGTTCGCTTCAACACTGCAGACCTGTGGCCCAACTCGGCCGCTGCCGCGTTTGTGCATGTGGGTGTGTTTCAGAGCTACCTTGAACGATTGACAGACGCTGATTAGGTAGCGGTCAAATCGCAACAAGCTGACGTACGTTGTTCTTCTGCATGTCAGCGCCTAGACCACTGGCAATCACCGCACCGCGCTCCATCACCAGGTAATCGTCAGCCAGTTCCTGTGCAAAGTCGTAGTATTGCTCCACCAGCAGAATCGCAACTTTTTGACCATCCAGCCCGTGATCCGCGAGCATGCGAATCACCCGGCCAATGTCTTTGATGATGCTGGGCTGAATGCCTTCGGTGGGTTCATCGAGGATCAACAGCTTGGGCTTGGCCGCCAGCGCGCGGGCAATGGCGAGCTGCTGCTGCTGCCCGCCGGACAAATCGCCGCCACGGCGTTTCAACATTTGCTTGAGCACAGGGAAGAGCTCGAACAGCTCAGGCGGAACGGGCGTGCTGGCGCTTTTATAAGCCAAGCCCATCTGCAGGTTTTCTTCCACCGTGAGCCGCGCGAAAATCTCGCGACCTTGCGGCACAAAGCCGATACCCGCGCGGGCTCGAAGGTAGGGCGTATCGTTTTGGATAACGCGGCCTTCAAACTCAATGCTGCCGGTTTTGATAGCGACCAGCCCCATCAAGCTTTTGAGCAATGTGGTTTTGCCCACGCCGTTGCGGCCCAGCACCACGGTGACTTTTCCCGGTGAGGCAGCCAGACTCACATCGCGCAGGATGTGCGAGCCGCCGTAGTATTGGTTGATGTTTTTAACTTGCAGGCTCATGATCAACGTCCCAAATAAACCTCGATCACACGCTCATCCGCCTGCACTTGGTCCAGCGTGCCTTGCGCCAGCACCGAGCCATCGCACAGCACGGTGACGATCTCGGAGATGGTGCGGATGAAGCTCATGTCATGCTCCACCACCACCAGGGAATGCTTGCCTTTGAGCGACAAAAACAGCTCTGCCGTGCGTTCGGTTTCATGATCGGTCATGCCCGCCACGGGCTCGTCCAGCAGCAGCAGTTTGGGGTCTTGCATCAGCAGCATGCCAATCTCAAGCCACTGTTTTTGGCCATGGCTCATATCAGGGTGGCTATGCGACCCCCATCTCGACAACTTCGCGTGCGACGCCGTACTTTGGATTATGCCCCTGCCTTCCACGGTGGCACGCGGGCACCGGTAGCAAGACGTGCCGGCAGTGAGAACAGGAATCATGCGCCCCGAGAATTCTGCAGCCGACGGTCGGACGA
>JANOTE010000668.1:0-7858 GCA_031416195.1 Rhodoferax sp. | reverse complement strand
GGATCGACCAGGCCCAGGGCGCTGATGATCAGCGTGCCGGGCTCTTGCGCCGCTTCGGCACCTGCGGCAACCGTGGGTGCAGAAGGTGCAGCAGGTGCGGCTGGCGTGGACACAGAGGGTGTTGGTGTTGTGATGACGGGTGGCGACGCGGCAGGCGCTGCGCTGGCAACCGAAGTCGTGGCAGTTGGAGCCATTGCCGGTGTGTTGGCACTGTTTTTACCCGTCATCCAGAATGCGCCTGCCGCGCCGACCAGCAGCACGCCCGCAATGCCACCGACCAGCGCGCCATTGGAGGTGGATTTGGCCGGGACTGGCACGCTGGATGATGCAAGCAGCGCCTTGGGGGCTGCTTGCTGGCTCGCAGACATCGCATTGCCGCCCAGGGTGGAGAACACGATCGGGTCAATTACGGGTGCTTGCGCATGCACAGGTGCAGGCGGTGGCATCTGCGCCGTCACATCAGGGTCATTCAGCCCCGAATAGGAGTCGACAAACGTTGGATCGTCAGCCCGGCGCACGGCGGCTGAACGAATTGCGTCGGCAAATTCTTTGGCACTTTGAAAGCGGTCTGCCGGCACTTTGGCGATGGCCTTTTTCACCACCGCATCCCAGGCGGCGGGCAGGGTCAGGTTGAGCGTTGAAGGTGGCAGCGGCTCTTCACGCAGCACCTTGTACATGATGGTGGTGGTGTTGCCAGTGAAGGGCTTTTCGCCCGTCAAAAACTGGTACAGAATCACGCCGCAGGAGAACAGATCACTGCGGCCATCGACGGTCTGGCCCATGAACTGCTCGGGCGACATGTAGGCGGGCGTGCCCAGGATGGTGCCAGCCTGCGTCAGCTCGGATGTCTCCAGCCGCGCGATGCCAAAGTCTGCCACCTTGACGTGGCCATCGGCCAGCACGATCAGGTTGGCAGGCTTCATGTCGCGGTGGGTTACGCCCTTGCTGTGGGCATGCTCCAGCGCATCGAGTATCTCCACCATCAAGCGCTCCACCTGCTTGAGGGGGAAGCGCTCATTGGCCTCAAAAAAATCCCGCAGCTCGCGGCCCTGCACGTACTCCATCGCAATGAAGGCGACGCGCTGGCCGTCAGCCAGGGCTTGCTGTGTACCGGCGACCAGGGTGTGATCGGTCTGGGCCACCACCTCGCCGTAGTCATACACCGCCACGATGCCGGGGTGGTTCAGCCGCCCCGCCGCCTGGGCCTCACGCTTGAAGCGGGCCAGCACGTCATTGACTTCGCCGCCTTTGAGCTGCGACGGCAATATCGTCTTGATCGCGACCACGCGCTCAATGCCGGGATCGAACCCTTCATAGACGATGCCCATGGCACCTTTGCCGAGTTCGCGGCGAATCTGGTATTTGCCCAATTGCGTGATAGGGGGCATGGGGGCTGGCATGGCGGGCTCCTGTGTTGGTTTCCTGAAAGGAACAGTGCTTTATTTATGCTTGGCGTCGATGTCCCACACCGTGGTCTGCACCAAGCGCTGAATCATGGTGTCCAGGCCGACACCGCCCTTGGCGCTGCTGGAGACACCCAGCACGCTGGAGCCGGTCGCACCCACCTCCATCTTCAGCTCCTTGTAGCCGGTGGCCACTTGCACGGTGGTGTTGGCATCCATGATTTTGTAGCGCATGCCAACCAGCCACACGCCGCTTGCCTCACCGGTCTGCACGCTGCCCACCACGCCGCCGGCCACGGCACCGCCACGGCCACCAGCCAGGCTGCTGATCAGGCCACCGACAGCGCGGCCATCAAAGCCTTTTTTATTCTCTGCAATCTGCTCGGCTTTGAGGATGTCAAATTTGACGATCCACTTGGTGGTCTTGAGCTTGCCGGGCTGCATCACCTTGCGCGCGGCTTTGGGGTCGCCCAGGTTGTAGGCCAGAGAGATTTCCTGAAGCAGCTTGCCCAGGTTGGCCCGCTCCAGTACCGAGAAGTTGGCTTGCGACAGTTCGATTTCGGCAAAGTCCGCAATGTTGTTGGGTGTGAATTTTTGCGTGAAGGTGGCATTGCTGGCCTTGATTTCCCCAGGGATCACGATCAGCGCCGGGCCTTTTTTGTTTTTGTTCTTGTAGTCCACCTCCTGGTATGCGGCAGCGTCAGCGGCGGCGTTGGCCTGCACCGAGGTTGATGAGCCAGCGTTGGGCGATGGGTTGCCAAAGGTTGGCCCCTTGGATGGTGTAGGTGCTGCCTGTGCAGCGGGTGCGCTGGGGGCCAGTGATTGTGTGGCGCTGCCTGCGGGTGCGGGGCCTGCCGTCTGGCAACCGGTCAAAACCATCAGGCCAGCCAGCGCGCTGGCCAGGGCTGCATTGCGGATTGAAATCATGGGGTACTCACTTTCTCGGAAAACTTAGCATCATTTTTAAGTTCACTTGTATTTCGCGTCGATGTCCCACACCGCAGTTTGAATCAGGCGCTGCACCATGGTGTCCAAGCCCACGCCGCCTTTGGCCGAGTCTGAGGCACCCAGCACGCTGGTGGAGGTGGCACCGACTTCCATCTTCAGCTCTTTGTAGCCCTGGGCGACCTGGTCGGTGGTGGTTGCATCCATGATCTTGTAGCGCATGCCGATGAGCCACACGCCGCTGGAGTCCTGCGTGCGCACCGAGCCTGCCACCTGGCTGCCGACAGACCCGCCCAGCCCGCCAAACATGCCAAGCAGGCCGCCCACGGCACGGCCATCAAAGCCTTTTTTGTTCTCGGCAATCTGCTCGGCTTTCAGAATGTCAAACTTCACGATCCATTTGGTGGTTTTCAACTTGCCCATCTGCATGCTCTTTCGGGCTGCGTTGGGGTCGCCCAGGTTGTAGGCCAGCGAGATTTCCTGAAGCAGGTTGCCCAAGTTAGCCCGCTCCAGCACCTGAAAATTCGCACTTGACAATTCCAGCTCGCCAAAATCGGCAATGTTGTTGGCGGTGAATTTTTGCGTGAAGGTGGCGTTGCTGGCCTTGATCTCGCCGGGGATCACCACCAGTGCCGGGCCCTGCTTGTTGCGGTTGGTGTACTCGACCTCTTTGTAGGCAGCGACATCGGCCGCCGCGTTGGCTTTGTCAGAGGTGGACGAGCCTGCCGTGGGCGACGGGTTGCCAAACGTCGGTTGTGCCAGCGTCTGACTGACCAGGCCTGCCAAGCACAGAAGGGCCACTATCGCGAGTTTCGGGACGAGTTTTGTGGCGGGATTGCTGATCGGTTGGTGGGTGTTTGACATGATTTGATCCCTTGATAGTTTCAGTGGATGCAGTCGGATACTGTCGTTCAGAGGCCGCTTCATTTGGCCCCGGCCGCTCTGCAATGGTCGCTGTAGAGCTTGGCCACGACCTCTTCGGCGCTTTCTTCCACCAGCGTCAGCGCCATGCCAGCGACATCGTGCCCGGCATAGCTTTCGTTGCTAGCGCTGGACTGCGAGATCATGCGCCCATTTGCGCCGGTCAGGGTGAATTTCATGCCAATACTGACCTGGTTGACGTTGACGATGGCATTGCGATGCGTGCTGCTGGTGATCACACCGCGCAGGATGTACTGGGCGGCCAGACGGCGCGAGGCGCTGATGGCGGCATCCGCGTCATTTTTGAAAAACGCGTTGACTTCAGCTTGCGCCACCTGCGCGCGGATTTGCGTGGGCGTGAAGGTGCGCAGGCCCACCGCCTGCAGCCGATCATTGATGGCGCTGACGTGGGTGTTGTAGGCCGCCTGATTGGCGTTGATGGTGCCGTCTTTGTTCTCCGCAATCACCACCATGATCTTTTGGTTCTTGATGCGGTTCAGGCACGGTGCGGCCAGCATCTCCTGCACCTGCGCGCTGCGCTTGTCGGCGGCATCTTTGTCGACCTTCGCACCCGGGTCGGGGTCAGAAAACTTAAAACCCTGCGCTTGCGCCTGCAGGCCAGTACCCGTTAAGACCAGTCCGGTCAGCGCGACCAGCGCGGCCAGCAAAATCGAGAAGCGGTTGCGTGTGGTCATAAGTGCCTCAGTGTCGTAACGTAAGGTGTGGTGACGTGACAGGATGGGACAGGTCGTGCGTTAACAGCTCACCACGTATTATGGGTAACAGATTGCATCTAAAACGAGGGATTTTGTCATGGATTTGGGTATTAAAAACAAGTGGGCACTGGTCTGCGGAGCCAGCAAAGGCCTGGGCGCAGGCTGTGCGCAGGCGCTGGTGCAAGAGGGCGTGAATGTGCTGATCGTGGCGCGCGGCGTTGAGCTGCTGGAAGCGTCGGCGGCGGCGCTTCGAGCAGATTTTGCCGATTCGTCAGGTACCCAAGTGATTGCGGTGCCAGCGGACATCACCACCGAGGCGGGCCGAGCCAGCGTGTTCGCAGTGCGACGCGACTTCGACATTGTGGTGACCAACGCGGGAGGCCCGCCGCCGGGCGACTTTCGCGAGTGGGATCGCACGGCGTGGATCAAGGCGATCGATGCCAACATGCTGACCCCGATTGAGCTGATCAAGGCCACAGTGGACGGCATGGCCGCACGCGGCTTTGGGCGCATCGTCAACATCACCTCCAGCGCGGTGAAGTCGCCAATTGAAGTGCTGGGCCTGTCCAACGGCGCACGCAGCGGTTTAACTGGCTTTGTAGCCGGCGTGGCGCGCAGCAGCATTGCCGCGCAGGGCGTAACGATCAACAACCTGCTGCCGGGGCTGTTTGACACCGATCGCATCAAAGCCACGATGGCTGGCGCGGCCAAAAAACAGGGCGTTGCGCTGGACGTGCTGCTTGATGCCCGGCGCAAGGCGATTCCCGCGCAGCGCTTAGGCCGTCCGCAGGAGTTTGGTGCCATCTGCGCCTTTTTGTGCAGCGTGCAAGCGGGCTACATCAATGGGCAAAATGTACTGGCCGATGGCGGTTCGTATCCGGGCACTTACTGAATAAAATTAACCCGAGAGTTAATTTTTACTCAAAAACCTCGAAAAAACGTCAAATTATTAATTAAATATTGCTCTAGCTCTCGTACTTGTTTCACAACGAGCTATAAATTAAATAGCAAATGTCTTCTCCAAAATTACCCACGCAGAGCGAGCCGCACGGCATGTCGATTGATTTGCTGATCGTCGGCGCAGGCTTTGCTGGTCTTTACATGCTGTACAAAGCGCGGCAGATTGGCCTGAACGCGCAAGTGATTGAAGCCGGGGGCGGTGTCGGCGGCACCTGGTATTTCAACCGTTATCCGGGCGCGCGGGTGGACATTCAAAGCATGGAGTATTCGTACTCGTTCTCTGAAGAATTGCAGCAAGAGTGGCGCTGGAGCGAGCGCTATGCCGGCCAGCCGGAGCTGCTGCGCTACGCCAACCACGTGGCCGACCGCTTTGGTTTGCGTGATGCCATCACGCTTAACACCCAACTCACCGGGGCGACTTTTGACGAGGTTAACAATCGCTGGCAAGCTCGTGCGCACGGCGGCAAGCATTGGTCTGCACGGTTTTTGGTGATGGCCAGCGGCCCGCTGTCGTCGCCCAACTGGCCAGCCTTCAAGGGGCTTGAGTCGTTCAAAGGCAAGGTCTATCACACCGCGCGCTGGCCGCAAGCTACGGTGGACTTCACGGGCCAACGCGTAGGCATCATCGGCACCGGGTCGTCGGCGATTCAGGCAATCCCGGCGATTGCGCAACAGGCCCGGGCGTTGACGGTGTTTCAGCGCACCGCGGCGTATTGCGCCCCAGCGCGCAACGGCCCGATGGATGAAGCGCATCAAGCGCAGATCAAGTCAACCTATGCCGACTTTCGCGCGCGCAACCTGCGCATGCACGGCGGCTTCAGCGCCAATCTGCCGCCCAATCCGGTGTCGGCATTGGCCGACACACCGCAAGCGCGTGAGGCCGCTTTTGAAGCCCGCTGGCAAATCGGTGGCTTTGCGCTGCTCGGTGCGTACAACGACCTGCTGCTGAACCCTCAATCCAACGCCTTGGTCGCCGAGTTTGTGCGCCAAAAAATCCGCGCCACTGTGCACGACGCGCAGACCGCGCGCCTGCTGTGCCCGCAGCAAACCATCGGCTGCAAGCGCCTGGGTGTGGATACGAATTACTACGAAACCTACAACCGCCCCAACGTGAAGCTGGTCGATGTCAGCCAGCACGCCATTGATGAAATTACGCCGGAGGGTGTGATGACGAACGGGACAATCCACGCGTTGGATGCGCTGGTGCTGGCCACTGGGTTTGATGCCATGACCGGCAGCCACACCCGGTTGGATCTGCGCGGCAAAGGCGGCCAGACCATCCAAAACAAGTGGCAGACTGGCCCTCTAAACTACCTGGGCTTGATGGTGGCGGGTTTTCCCAACATGTTCAATATTGCCGGGGCAGGCAGCACATCGGCCTTCACCAATGTGATGCGGTCCAT
Source organism: Rhodoferax sp. (assembly GCA_031416195.1). Lineage (GTDB taxonomy): Bacteria > Pseudomonadota > Gammaproteobacteria > Burkholderiales > Burkholderiaceae_C > JANYCG01. Next base: position 1,510 of record JANOTE010000668.1, on the reverse strand, counting down.
CGAGCATCATGTGGACTGGATCGCGGGCTGCATTGCCCACCTGGACGCGAATAACTTGGCGACGATCGAGCCTACTGAAGAAGCAGAAGCGGCTTGGACACAGCACGTCAACGCCGCCGCAGCACGCACCGTATTTTTGACTTGCAACTCCTGGTACCTGGGTGCCAACATCCCCGGCAAAACGCGCATGTTCATGCCGCTTGCGGGAGGCTTTCCGGGCTACGTCAAGAAGTGCAGGCAAGTGGCAGATGACGGCTACGAGGGCTTCACATTAGCCTGAACACTGCTCATCAGTCACCGGGCATGTTGACGTGCAACTTCACCGGGCTGGCAGACTTTTTGCGCAGGCGAATATTGAGCATCTCCACCGCCAGCGAAAAAGCCATGCCAAAGTAGACGTAGCCTTTGGGCACTTTCTGGCCAAAGCCTTCGGCCACCAGCACTACGCCCACGACGACCAGAAACGCCAGCGCCAGCATTTTGATGGTCGGGTGGTCTGACACGAAGCGGCCAATCGGCCCGGCAAACAACATCATCAACGCGACCGACACAACCACCGCCGCGATCATGATGCGCACGTCGTCCACCATGCCCACGGCGGTGATGATCGAATCCAGCGAGAACACCAGGTCGATGATCATGATTTGAACAATGACGGCGGCAAAGGTCGCTTTGACGGCGCTGGAAGCGTGATCTTCCTCGCCTTCCATCGATTGGTGAATCTCGGTGGTGCTCTTCCAGATCAGGAACAGGCCGCCCAGAATCAGGATCAGGTCACGCCCGGAGATTCCTTGGCCAACGATGCTGAAGAGCGGCTCCACCAGCCCCACGATCCACGCCAGCACCAGCAGCAAACCGATGCGCATGAACATGGCCATGAAGAGGCCGATCTTGCGCGCGAACTCGCGCTTCTCTTTTGGCAGCTTGTCCACCAGGATCGAGATGAAAATGATGTTGTCGATGCCCAGCACCAGCTCTAAAGCAGTGAGTGTGGCAAAGGCAATCCATGCCTGCGGGTTAGAAAGTAGTTCAATCATTCCCGCATTTTGCCGCCTAAGTGCATGGCAGCACCAACAACACAAATACCAATTCCCCATCGCCTGTGGGCTGATGAATGTCCCCACTGAATCGGCTGGCAAGACTGACGACTCTAGAGACCCCCATGCCGCGCATTGCCGCCAACCTGTCGATGCGTTTCACCGAGGTGCCGCTGCTCGACCGTTTCAAACGCGCCGCACGCGCCGGTTTTTCCAGCCACCCCGAGTCGGCGTCAGCCGCCGCGGGTTAAAGACCGCCGCACCCACGCCAAGCGCCAAGAGTTAGCGGCGTAGAAGTGGCCACGCAAAAAAAGGCGCGCCATGGAGCGCGCGCTGGGAAGAAGAGGCGCGCCGCTGCGCGCCGTGGTTCAGGTCAGGGGTGTCGGCTCCGTACTGTCGTCGGCTGGCACCGCAAACACGTCCAGGATGGTGGCCGGTTCCGAGGTCTCGTCGGTGGCGCCCAAGCTCAGCAG
>JANOTE010000667.1:0-12947 GCA_031416195.1 Rhodoferax sp. | reverse complement strand
CGGTGGTGATCGGCGGGGGCAACATATTTCGTGGCGTGGCGGGCGGCTCGGTCGGCATGGATCGCGCCACCGCCGACTATATGGGGATGCTGGCCACCGTGATGAACGCTTTGGCACTGGGTGACACCATGAACAAGGCCGGTTTGATCGCACGCGTGATGTCAGCGATTGCCATTGAGCAGGTGGTTGAGCCGTATGTCCGTCCGAAAGCCTTGCAATACCTTGAAGAAGGCAAAGTGGTAATTTTTGCAGCAGGTACTGGAAACCCCTTTTTCACCACCGACACAGCGGCGGCGCTGCGTGGCGCCGAAATTGGCGCGCAAATCGTGCTGAAGGCTACTAAAGTGGATGGTGTTTACAGCGAAGACCCCAAGAAAAATCCAAACGCGACCAAATACGTCAAACTGTTGTTTGACGAGGCCATCTCCAAAAATCTTGGCATCATGGATGCGACAGCATTTGCACTGTGCCGCGATCAAAATTTGCCGATCAAGGTATTCTCGATCTTTAAGCACGGTGCATTGAAACGGGTGGTCATGGGTGAAGATGAGGGCACACTGGTTTACGCTTGAAAGCGCGGTGGTGTTCAAAATCGATGCCTATTAGTCTCAGGAGATTCAAATGTCGATGGATGAAGTTCGAAACAACGCTGAAGGCAAGATGGATCAGTCGATCAACGCCTTTAAGGTCAATCTCACCAAAATCCGCACCGGTCGGGCCAATCCGGGATTGCTGGACACCGTTCAGGTGGACTATTACGGCGCGCTGTTGCCGATCAGCCAGGTGGCCAATGTGTCGTTGATTGACTCGCGCACAATCGGGATCCAACCGTGGGAAAAAGGCATGGGGGCCAAGATCGAAAAGGCCATTCGTGAAAGCGATTTAGGGCTGAATCCGGCCTCCATGGGCGACCTGATTCGGGTGCCGATGCCCGCTATGACTGAAGAGCGGCGCAGGGAGTTGACCAAGGTCGTGCGGGGTGAAGGTGAGGGTGCCAAGATTGCCGTCCGAAGTCTGCGCCGGGATGCCAACGAAGCGGTGAAGAAAATGGTAAAAGACAAGGTGGCCTCGGAGGACGACCAAAAACGCTCCGAAGCAGACATACAGAAAATAACCGACCGCCACATCATTGCCATTGACCAGCTTATTGCGGCCAAGGAGCACGATATCATGGCCGTTTAGAGGCGCTCATGATCTGCCTTTCCTCGCTTATCCTGCTTGTTTCGCCTGTCTCTCGCCGTACCGCTTTGGGTACGGCGCTCGCGTGAGCCGACTGCTGTGAGCCGCGCACCGCACCATATCGCGATCGTGATGGACGGCAATGGTCGCTGGGCTTCCAAGCGGTTTCTTCCGCGTATTGCAGGGCACAAGCAGGGCGTCGATTCCTTGCGGCGCTGCGTGAAGGCCTGCGCGACGCGTGGCGTGGCGGTCCTGACCGTGTTTGCTTTCTCGTCTGAGAACTGGGATCGCCCCGAAGACGAGGTTTCGGGCCTGATTAGTCTTTTGTTGTTGGCAATTTCACGTGAAGTGCCGCAACTCAAAGCGGATGGCGTGCGTCTTCATTTTGTGGGTGACCGCGAAGGGCTTTCGGACAAGATCAAATTAGGGTTTACGAAGGCCGAAGCTGAAACTTCTGCCAATTCGCGTTTGACCCTGAATGTTTGCTTCAATTACGGTGGCCGGTGGGATATTGTTCAAGCGACCCGCAAATTGGTCGCAGCCGGCAGGCAGATCAACGAGGAGTCGTTGGCAAAAGCCATGGCCTTGGCGCACGTGCCAGACCCAGACTTGCTGATACGCACGGGTAACGAGCAGCGCATCAGCAATTTCATGCTGTGGCAAACCGCCTATTCGGAGTTCTACTTCAGCGAAAAACTTTGGCCGGAGTTTGACGAAGCGGCGCTTGACGCAGCCATTGCAGATTTCACGCGGCGTGAGCGCCGGTTCGGCAAGACATCCGGTCAAGTCGCCGAAGCGCCTGTACACAGCGTACAGGCCGCTTGAGCATTAACACCATGTTGAAACAGCGCGTCATCACCGCTATCGTGATGTTGCTGGTTTTGTTGCCAGCGATGTTCTACCCATCACCCGTGCCGTTTGGGGCGGTGGCGGGCATTCTGATGTGCGCTGCGGCCTGGGAGTGGGCCCGGCTCAATCAAGCGCCGGGTTGGCCCAGTTATGCCTCTGCACTCGCCTGCGGCCTGCTTTGCGCTGTGTTTTGGTGGCAAGGGGCTTTGCATTTGCCCTATCCCGCGCGCAGTATTTGGATTCTCATCGGATCAGCTTGGGTGCTTGCGGCGGCTTGGCTCTTGAAGGGCGGGGTTGTGCAATGGTCAAAAATCCACCCGACGCTGCGCTTGGTGGGTGGCATTCTCATGCTGGCAGTGGCGTGGCTGGCGGTAGTTCAAGCGCGCCGGGTGGGCGTTAACTTTCTCCTGTCCATCCTGGTGTTAGTTTGGGTCGCTGACATTTTTGCCTATTTCGCCGGACGTGCGTTTGGCGGGCGCGTGGCAAAGCAAAAACTCGCACCGTCCATCAGCCCCGGCAAAAGTTGGGAAGGGGTTTGGGGCGGCATGGTGGGTGTCATCGTGCTGGCCTTCGCCTGGTGCTGGGCAGATGCCCGGTTTGAGCCAAGCGCGCCGAGCTTGTACAGCCATTTGTTTGAAAAAGCCTGGTGGCTGATGCTGATTGCGGTGATATTCTTGGCGGCGATGAGTGTGGCGGGCGATTTGGTTGAGTCCCTGGTCAAACGAAGTGCTGGAGCCAAGGACAGCAGCAATCTATTGCCCGGGCACGGCGGCGTGCTCGACCGTGTTGATGCCCTGTTGCCCACGATGCCGCTGGCCATGATGCTTTATTGGATTTGATCGTGTCTGTGGAATCGCGCAGCCGTTACGTTTCAATTCTGGGCTCAACCGGGTCGATTGGCTCGAATACGCTAGATGTCATCGCACGCCATCCTGATCGGTTCAAGGTGTTTGCGCTGTCTGCCTCGACTCAAGTGGATTTGATGCTCAAGCAGTGTGCTCAGTTTTCACCGGAGTATGCGGTGATGGCCAGTGAGCTCCACGGCAAAGTGCTGGCGGACCGATGCAAAGCCGCTGGGCTTGCGACACGTGTCCTGTGGGGTGTCCAATCGCTCTCGATGATTGCGTCACACGACCAGGTTGACATCGTAATGGCTGCAATTGTGGGTGCAGCAGGTCTGGAGTCCTGCCTGGCCGCAGCGGAGGCAGGGAAAAAGTTGCTTCTGGCCAACAAAGAGGCCTTGGTCGTCGGGGGTTGCGTTTTTCTGGATGCCGTTAAGCGCGGGGGCGCCACCCTTTTGCCAATTGACAGCGAACATTCCGCGATTTTTCAATCACTGCCCGACGATGCCTCTACTTGGGGTGCGCGGGTTGACAAAATAATTCTGACCGCATCGGGCGGCCCGTTTCGCACGCGCAGCCTCGCCAGTTTACGGGATGTAACGCCTGAAGAGGCCTGCGCCCACCCCAACTGGGTGATGGGCCGTAAAATTTCAGTCGATTCGGCAACGATGATGAACAAGGCGCTGGAGGTTATTGAAGCCCATTTCCTCTTTGGCGTTTCACCAGAGCAACTTGAGGTCGTTATTCACCCGCAAAGCGTGATTCATTCGATGGTGCAGTACCGCGACAGTTCTGTCGTGGCGCAGCTTGGCACGCCGGACATGCGCGCCCCGATTGCTTACGGGTTAGCGTGGCCTGAACGGATTAGCTGTGGCGCGCTGCCACTGGACTTTGCGAAAATGGGCAGCTTGACGTTTGAGGGGTTTGACACGCTCGACCATGCGAGGCGGTTTCCAGGTCTCAAGCTGGCTTGGTCGGTGTTGAAGAGCCCGCCGGGAACAACCGCCGTTTTAAACGCCGCGAATGAGACGGCAGTTGCCGCGTTTCTGGAGAAAAAGATTCGCTTCGATCAAATTCACCACATCAACCTGGCAACTTTGTCCACCGTTTCAACTCAACCACCCACGTCATTGCAGGATTTGCTGGCGCTGGATGCCGAATCTCGCAGCGCGGCTGTGACTGCCATCGCACAATTGCAAATGTGACCATTGCATACGTGACCATCGTAAACAATATTTCCTTGAAGGGTAGAGGAGTGATTTCATGCTGACTGTCGTTGCCTTTGTTGTCGCCTTGGGTCTGCTCGTGGCTATTCACGAGTACGGTCACTACCGTATGGCGATTGCCTGCGGTGTCAAAGTGTTGCGCTTCTCGGTGGGGTTTGGCAAAGTTCTGGCGAAGTGGACACCTAAGGGGTCGTCTACTGAATTCGTGCTGAGTGCCTTTCCGCTGGGTGGCTATGTGAAGATGCTTGACGAACGTGAGGCACCCGTACCACCTGAAGAGCGGCACCTGGCCTTCAACACCCAGCCACTTCGCTCGCGCGTCGCGATTGTGGCTGCCGGGCCAATCGCCAACCTGCTGCTGGCAGTTTTGCTCTATGCGGTGGTCAATTGGAATGGGGTTGACCACCCTCGGGCGATTCTGGCAAGCCCGGTCGAAGGCTCAGCGGCTCAAGCGGCGGGATTGGTCGGTGCCGAGGTGGTGCAACGCGGGGGCTTTGCCGATGACCCGATGCAAGACGTGAATTCGTTCGAGGATTTGCGCTGGCTGTTGACCCGCGGCGCACTGGAGCGGCGCGATGTGAATTTGGTGATTCAGAGGAAGGTGAATGCACCCCTTGAAACGGTGAGCCTCAAGCTCAGTACCGTGGATGCCAGCGAAGCGGATGCCAAGCTGTTTCGACGAATCGGCATCATTGCCCCGTGGACTCGCCCAGTGATTGGAGAAATCGCAGTTGACAGCGCTGCGGCGAAGGTTGGGTTGCGGCAAGGCGATGTCGTTTTAAAAATCGACACAGTAACGGTGGTTGATGCGCAGCAACTTCGTGAACTGATTCGCTCATCCGTCAAGGGCAGCGAAGGCATCAGCCGTGCGTGGCAGGTTTCACGCGACGGAAAGGTCATCGAAATGTCAGTTCGTCCTGATGCGAAGCAGGATGGGCCAACGTGGGTGGGCAGAATCGGTGCCTATGTGGGTGCGCCGCCGGACATGGTGACGGTTCGCTACGGTCTGCTTGACGGGCTGTGGAATGGCTTTGTGCGCACTTGGCAGATGTCGAGTTTGACGCTGCAAATGATGGGCAAGATGGTGATTGGGGAGGCCTCGCTCAAAAACCTCAGTGGACCGCTGACGATTGCCGACTATGCCGGCAAATCCGCTAGTTTGGGTTTGACGCAGTACCTGATTTTTCTGGCCATCATCAGTGTCAGTTTGGGGGTGCTTAACCTGCTGCCGCTGCCTGTTTTGGACGGTGGGCACCTGATGTATTATCTTTGGGAGGGCATCACGGGCAAGGCGGTGCCAGATGCCTGGATGGAGCGGCTACAGCGCGGGGGCGTGGCGGTCTTGATGATGATGATGTCTATCGCCTTCTTCAATGACATTTCCCGCCTGCTTGGCTGAACCGCTGGTCGGTGGCTCAAGTTATTCCTATCTTTGCATCGAAGCTCTTAACCCGTTCGGAACCTGTTCGCATGCTGAGTGCTGGCCAGAAATGCCAGTTTGACAAGTAAAAACAATGAAATTCAATCGTATCCGCCTGCGTCTTCTGTCCTCAATGATTGCACTGGCCTTTGTCGCCAATTCCGCGTGGGCGGTAGACCCGTTCCAGGTGCGTGACATCCGGGTCGAAGGTCTGCAGCGCATTGAGGCGGGCACCGTATTTGCCTCGCTGCCGGTTCGCGTGGGTGACACTTACAACGACGACACGGGTGCTGCGGCCATTCGTGCGCTATTCGCCCTGGGCCTGTTCAAAGACGTGCGCCTGGAGATCAATGGTGATGTGCTGGTGGTGATTGTGGAAGAGCGCCCCTCGATTGCAGAGGTCGAGTTTGTCGGTGCGAAAGAGTTCGACAAAGATGTGCTCAAGAAGGCGCTGCGGGATGTAGGCTTGGCGGACGGTCGCGCTTTTGACAAGGCGCTGCTAGACCGCGCCGAGCAGGAGCTCAAGCGCCAGTACATCAACCGCAGCCTGTATGGCGCGGAGGTGGTCACGACCGTCACTCCAATTGAGCGTAACCGTGTCAATCTCGTTTTCACTGTGACGGAAGGCGAGCCAGCGAAAATCAGCGAGATTCGAATCGTCGGTAACAAGACGTTCCCAGAGTCGACCCTTCGAAACCTCTTCGACCTGGACACCGGTGGCTGGCTCAGCTGGTACACCAAGGCGGACCGCTACTCACGTGCAAAGTTGAATGCCGATATTGAATCCATGCGCAGCTATTACCTCACCCGGGGGTTCCTTGAGTTCAATGTGAACTCAACGCAGGTGGCCATCTCGCCTAACAAGAAAAACATCGGCATCACCATCAATGTGACCGAGGGAGAGCGCTTTGTGGTTTCGGGTGTGACCTTGCAGGGCAACTACCTGGGCAAGGAGGAAGAGTTCAAGTCGCTGGTGACGATCCGCGCCGGTGAAGCGTACAACGCCGATCTGGTGACACAGACCTCCAAGACCTTCAGTGACTATTATGGCAACTTTGGTTTCGCCTTCGCGCGGGTGGAAGCACGGCCCGAAATCGACCGCAGCAACAACCGCGTATCGCTGGTGCTGTATGGCGAGCCCTCGCGCCGGGCCTACATCCGCCAGATCAACGTCGCCGGCAACAGCCGCACGCGTGATGAAGTCATTCGCCGCGAATTTCGCCAATTTGAGGCCTCTTGGTACGACGCGGACAAGATCAAGCTGTCGCGCGACCGGGTGGACCGGCTGGGTTATTTCAAAGAGGTCAACATTGACACCCGCGAGGTGCCCGGCACGCCCGACCAGGTCGACTTGACCGTGACGGTGGTGGAGAAGCCTACGGGCAGCTTGAGCCTAGGGGCGGGGTTTTCAAGCTCGGAGGGTCTCGGACTTGCGTTCAGCGTCAAGCAGGACAATGCGTTTGGCTCGGGCAATTCGCTGGGTATCCAGGTCAACACCAGCAAGATCAACCGGGTGGTGGTGGTCAGCACCACTGACCCCTACTTCACCCCGGACGGTGTATCCCGTACGGTGGATGTCTACTACCGCACGTCTAGCCCGTACCAAAACCAGAGCTTTTATCAGCTCATCACCTCGGGTGCCGGCATTCGATTTGGCGTTCCATTTACAGAATCTGACACCGTGTTTTTCGGATTCGGGGCTGAGAGAACCGAAATCGTCCCCGGAACGGCACTGCCCAATACCTACCTGAACTACGCCAACCAGTTTGGCTACATCAGCACCGCATTCCCGTTAACGGTGGGCTGGGCGAGGGATCGCCGTGACAGCGCACTGGCACCCAACTCGGGGGTGTTCCAGCGAGTCAGTGGTGAGTGGGGCATTGGCGGTGACGTGCGCTACGTTCGCGGCACCTACCAGTATCAGCAGTTCTACCCGTTCACCAAACAATTGACCGGTGCCGTCAACGTTGATATCGGCTGGGGCCAGACCATTGGAGACAGGCCATTCCCCCTGTTCAAGAATTTCTTCGGTGGCGGTCTGGGATCCGTGCGCGGCTTTGAGCAAGGCAGCCTGGGGCCGCGTGATGCGATCACGGGCGTGAATCTGGGCGGCACAAAAAAGGTCAATATCAACACCGAATTGCTGGTGCCGTTTCCCGGTTCGGGCAATGATCGCACCCTTCGTCTGTACGGGTTCTTCGACATTGGCAACATTTATGCGGCCAATGAGAACATCAGCTTTGACGACATGCGCGCCTCCTACGGTATCGGTGTCAGCTGGATTTCTCCAGTAGGCCCGCTGCGCCTGGCGTTTGCCCGCCCGGTCAGGTCGTTCGACGGCGATAGAATTCAAACTTTGCAATTCCAGATTGGAACCTCTTTCTAATGACGACTTTTTCCCGCCACGGCTTGCTCGGTTGTCTGCTTGTGGGTTGCCTGGCGTTACCTCTGGTTCAAGCGCAGGCACAGGCACAAGAGTTTCGCATTGGTTTTGTCAACACCGACCGCATCTTCAAGGAAGCCAGTACGGCCAAGGCGGCGCAAGTGAAGCTGGAGCAGGAGTTCGGCAAGCGCGAAAAAGATATGACGGAAATGGGTGTCACCCTGAAAGCTGCTGCGGACAAACTGGAGCGCGAGTCGCCCACCTTGGCGGACAGCCAGCGGGTTACACGCCAGAAGCAGCTTGTCGATCTGGATCGCGACTTCCAGCGCAAGCGCCGCGAGTTTCAGGAAGACTTGAACGCCCGCAAGAACGAAGAACTTCAACAAGTGCTGGAACGTGCCAACAAGGTCGTCAAAACCGTCGCTGAGGCTGAGAAGTACGACCTGGTGTTGCAGGAAGCGGTGTATGTCAACCCCAAGCATGACATCACTGACAAAGTCATTAAGGCGCTCAACGCCGTTGGTGCCAAGTAACTGGTGTGCGCTTGCGTTGCCTGAGTAAGTGACAAGTGCCGCTGCGTTTACGCGCCATCGTTGATTCGTTGGGTGGCGAGCTGGTTGGCGATTCGCAAACACTGATTTTGGCGCTTGCACCGTTGGAGACAGCGACCCCCACTGACCTAAGTTTCTTGAGTCACCCCAAATACGCCTCATTGCTGGGCGCTTCAAAAGCAGGCTGCGTGATTGTGAGCCCGGCGATGCAAGCTGCAGCCGCAGCGCGGGGTGCTTGCATCGTGGCGAGTGATCCGTATCACTACTTTGCGCGCGTCACGCAACTTTGGAAGCGCTCCCACACCGTTGCGCCTGGAGCCTCAGCGACTGCCAGGGTTCACCCGTCAGCCGTGGTGGATCCAACCGCCCAGATCAATGCCAGTGCCGTCATTGGACCTTTGTGTGTGATTGAGGCCGGTGCAAAAATTGGCGCAGATACGGTGCTGAAGTCGCGCGTCACCATTTCTGAAAACTGCGTGGTCGGCGCGCGCTGCATTCTGCATTCGGGCGTGGTGATCGGTGCTGACGGTTTCGGCTTTGCGCCGCACCAGGGCATGTGGGAGAAGATTGAGCAACTCGGCGCAGTACGCGTCGGCGATGACGTTGAAATCGGTGCCAACACCTGCGTTGATCGCGGCGCGTTGCGTGACACGGTGATTGAAGACGGCGTGAAGCTGGACAACCTGATCCAGATAGGCCACAACGTGCGCGTCGGCAAGCACACCGCGATGGCGGGCTGCGTCGGCGTGGCGGGCAGCGCAGACATTGGCGCGCATTGCTCCATCGGCGGCGGGGCGATTGTTTTGGGTCATCTCAAAGTGGCAGATCACGTCACCATCTCGGCTGCCACAGTAGTCACCCGCTCAATTCTGAAGCCGGGACACTACACCGGCCTGTTCCCCATCGACGACAATGCCGCCTGGGAAAAAAACGCGGCCGCGCTGAAGCAACTGTACACATTGCGCGAGAGAATCCGGGTGCTGGAACGGCTCAACGAACAATTAAAACCATCATGATGGACATTCACCGTATTCTCAAACAATTGCCGCACCGCTATCCTTTTCTGCTGGTGGATCGGGTGTTGGAGATCGACAAGGGCAAGCGCATCAGGGCGCTGAAAAACGTTTCCATCAACGAGCCATTTTTTGAAGGCCATTTTCCGCATCGCCCCGTCATGCCTGGCGTGCTGATGCTCGAAGCCTTGGCCCAGGCGGCTGCGCTGTTGGCTTTTGATGCGCTGGATGCCTCGCCCAGCGCGGATATCGTCTATTACTTTGCTGGCGCGGACGCGGTGCGTTTCAAGCGACCGGTGGAGCCTGGCGATCAGTTGATTCTGCAAGTGGAACTGGTTCGTATGAAGGCGGGAATCTTCAAGTTCAAGGCCCAGGCTTTGGTGGGCGACACATTGGCGGTGGAGGCCGAAATCACCTGCGCCATGCGCTCCATCGTTTGAACGGGTTGCGGTTTTTTCACATCGTCCAATGACTGCAATCCATCCCACCGCCATCGTTGAATCTGGGGCTGAGCTTGATCATTCGGTCACCGTCGGTGCCTACTCGCTGATTGGGCCGCACGTCAAGATCGACGCAGGCACCACTATCGGCCCGCACTGCGTGATTGAAGGGCACACCACCATTGGGCAGAACAACCGCATCTTCCAATTCAATTCGTTGGGGGCGATTCCGCAGGACAAAAAATACGCGGGCGAGCCGTGCGAGCTGGTGATTGGCAACAACAACACGATCCGCGAATTTTGTACCTTCAACATCGGCTCACCCGGCGACAAGGGCGTGACGCGCCTGGGCAACGACAACTGGATCATGGCCTACGTGCATTTGGCGCACGACTGCCAAGTCGGTAACAACACGATTTTTGCCAACAACGCGCAGTTGGCTGGGCACGTGCAGGTGGATGACTGGGCGATTTTGGGCGGGTTCACTCTCGTGCACCAGTTTGTACGGGTGGGTGCGCATTGCATGACGGCCATCTGCTCCGTGATTCTGGCCGATTTACCGCCGTTTGTGATGTGCCAAGGCCAGCCTGCTGCCGCCCGTGCGATGAACCTGGAGGGCCTGCGCAGGCGGAGTTTCTCACCAGAGCGCATTGCCGCTGTCAAGTCTATGCACAAAATTTTGTACCGCCAAGCTCTGACGCTGGAAGAGTCCAAAGCCCGCATCGCCGATTTGACCGTGACCAGCCCGTCATCAGCACCGGACGTTGAGATGATGCTGAGCTTTCTGGCCCAATCGACGCCGCAGCGTGGCATCGTCAGGTAGTCTGCGGGTGAACCCAAGTGGCCCCGTCGTGGCCATGGTGGCGGGTGAAACTTCTGGCGACATGCTGGCCGCCCACTTGCTGCATGGCATGCGGGCTCAATGGCCGAACCTGGTCGCGCAGGGCATCGGTGGCGCGCACATGAAGCAAGCCCAGTTTGATGCCTGGTGGCCGAGTGAAAAACTGGCGGTGCGAGGCTATGTGGAGGTGCTACGCCACTACCGCGAAATCCTGGCGATTCGCAACAGGCTTCAAGTGCGACTGCTTAAAGCGCCGCCAAATCTGTTCATCGGTGTCGACGCACCCGACTTCAATCTCGACCTGGAACGCACGCTCAAAGCGCGAGGCATCAAAACGCTGCACTTCATCTGCCCTTCAGTCTGGGCGTGGCGGCCAGAGCGGGTCGAGAAAATCCGTCAAAGTGCAGATCACGTGCTGTGTATTTTTCCGTTTGAGGTGGACTTGTTGGCGCAGCACGGCATCAGCGCCACCTATGTCGGCCATCCGCTGGCATCGGTCATCCCCTTGCAACCCGAGAAAGTTGCCGCCCGCCAGAAGCTGGGGCTGCTTGACAACGATGCCGTGCTGGCCATTCTGCCGGGCAGTCGAAAATCTGAAATTCAATACCTTGCCCCGCGTTTTTTTGCGGCGGCGAAACGCGTGAAGCAATCGATGGGTAGCATCAAAATCATCGTCCCCGCTATTCCTGCGTTGCAGACCGACATTCAACACGCAGCATCTGCATGTGGCATGTTGCAAGACCTTCAAATCATCCCGGGCCAATCGCACACGGCGCTTGCAGCCTGCGACGTGACATTGATCGCCAGTGGCACCGCCACTCTGGAGGCAGCACTGTTCAAGCGCCCGATGGTGATCGCCTACAACATGAACTGGCTGTCGTGGCAAATCATGAAGCGCAAGCAGTTGCAGCCATGGGTGGGACTGCCCAACATTCTGTGCCGAGACTTTGTCGTGCCCGAGTTTTTGCAGGATGCGGCCACTCCCAAGGCGCTGGCGGATGCGGTGCTCCAATGGTTCGAAGCCCCTGCCGAAATAGCCGCTTTGCAAACCCGCTTCACCGCGCTTCACACCGAGCTGCGACGCGACACCGTGAGCCTGGCCACCCATGCGATTCAAAAAATTCTTGCAAGCTGAACAGGTTCGCTTGAGCTGGAACGTGGCTGGCCTGGTGGCGGGCGTGGACGAGGCCGGGCGTGGCCCGCTGGCCGGGCCGGTGTTTGCTGCGGCGGTCATTCTGGACGAACGCAACCCTATCAAAGGCCTGGCAGATTCCAAAAAGCTGACGGCTTTACGGCGCGAAAAACTGTTCGACGAAATCCGCGCCAAGGCGCTGTGCTGCTCCATTGCGCAGGCCAGCGTGCAGGAGATTGACGACATCAACATCCTGCAAGCCAGCCTGTTGGCGATGCGCCGCGCGGTTGAAGGCCTGCGCCTGCGCCCGGCCAAGGTGCTGGTGGACGGCAACCGCATCCCTGTATTGGATGTGCTGGCCGAGGCCATCGTACAGGGCGATGCGCTGGTGCCCGCGATTTCAGCCGCCTCAATATTAGCCAAGGTGCAGCGTGACCGCTGGTGTGCCGAGCTGGATGTGCAGTTCCCTCACTACGGATTTGCAAAGCACAAAGGCTACGGCACAGCGCAACACCTGAGCGCTTTGCGCGAGCTGGGTGCGTGTGAGCAGCATCGCAAAACCTTTCGGCCAGTGGCTGAGGTTTTGGCAAAACTCTTGGATCCTTGCCTTGTTGGACGTGATTGACGATGCCATGACACCCGCGGTAACGCACATCACGTCGCGTGATAACCCCCTGCTCAAGGAGCTGCGCAAGCTAAGCCTTGAGCCCACCGCCTACCGCAAAGTGGGCCGTGTATGGCTCGAAGGCGACCACCTGTGCCGCGCGGCCTTGCAGCGCGGCTGGGTGCCGGCGATGGGCGTGTTTGCGCAGTCGCACTGGCTCTCTACACCGCGCGAGCTGACTCGCGCGGCGGTAAAGACATGCACCGTTGCAGATCCTCTTTTCGCCTTATTAAGCACCTTGGAGTCGCCCGCCACGATGGGTTTTGTGATCGATCTGCCGCTGCCTGTTGCCGTGCAGCCGCGTGTGCCGACGTTGATTCTCGACCGGGTTCAAGACGCTGGCAACGTCGGCTCCATCCTGCGCAGTGCCGCCGCGTTTGGAGTCCGCCAGGTGCTGGCGCTCAAAG
>JANOTE010000666.1:0-3527 GCA_031416195.1 Rhodoferax sp. | reverse complement strand
CATCACCAGGCTGCCGGCGAGCTGCGGCAGCGTGGGCAACTCCTGCATCATCTGCGCGCATTCGAGGCTGGCGCGGGTGTCATTCCACAGGATGGCAGGGCGCAGCACCTCGTTGTTGCCATCTAGCAGCACAGCTCCGTGCATTTGCCCCGACAGGCCAATCGCCTGCACCGCAGCGTAGGCCTGCGGCTGGGCTGTACGCAGTGCGGCAAGCGCACTTAGCGTGGCGGACCACCAGTCTTTGGGCTGCTGCTCACTGTGGCCGGGATGCGGGCGGGAAATGTCCAGTGCCACCCCCGCATTGCCAATAATCTGATGCTGCTCGTTGAGCAGCAGTGCCTTCACTTCGGAAGTGCCGATGTCGATGCCGAGAAACATGGTGAGGCTGCTTTTGAAGATTTGAAAACGTCTTGAGACCGTTTTCAGGCAAGGGCTGGAACAGTATCTGCACGCTCAACCGCTGGAGGTCTGACAGCAATTCGAACCGTGCGCGTGTGCATGGGCCGCAGGTAATGGTGCAGCACCAGCGCGGCGGCACCCACGGCGGCAGCCAAAGCGCCGTAGCGCGCAGATCGCATCGCTGGAGCGGCTATTTCAGCGCTGGCGGAATAGGTTTTCAGGGTTTCTTGAGCGGTATGCACAAGCTCGGGATATTTGATGCAAGAGCTACCGCCCACCACCAGAACTCCTGGGTTGAACGTGATCCAAAGATTCTGAATCAGGATCCCCAGGGCGTGCCCCGCTTGCTGTAGATTGCCTGTCTGATTGAGTTCACGGGCCAGTGCCCGTGCGCCGATGAAGGTCTCTGCGCAACCCCTTCGTCCACACGAGCACTGCGGGCCGTCGCGTTGCAGAATGCTGTGGCCAATTTCTCCGGCCATGCCTTGGGCACCGGTGAAGAGGCGGTCGTTCAGCACAATGCCCGCGCCAACGCCGACATCGCAAGTGACGAAAATCAGTGCGCTGTCGCCCTCATTGCTGGCAAATTCATACTCGCTCAAGGCCGCAGTGTCGGCTTCGTTCTGAACATGAACCGGCACGTCAGGCAAACCGCAGGCTTGCAGTGCGTGCAGCATCAAGGGCATGAAGGCCACGTTGCGCCAACCCAAATTAGGAGCAAATCGCACCATGCCATTGGCCTCATCAAACGCGCCGGGCAAACCAATCCCAATACCAGACAGCAGGATCTTCATGCGCTTCAACTCGGCATGCGCCAGGCGGGCCAAGCGCGCCGCCTGCTGGCAGACATGCACAGGCTCGGTGCGTTTCAGGGGGACTTCAATCGACCAAAGCACATCACCCAGCAGTGAAACACTCACGGCCCGCAGGCAATCCACAGCGATCTCAACCCCAATCAAGCCGCGCGCCGTTGCGTTTAACTGCAGCGGTGTCGATGGGCGGCCCAGCCCCCTGGACGCACTTCTGACGCGCGCTGCGCTGGCCGCAGCTTCGCCCATCTCGCTGAGCCAGCCTTCTTCGATCAGCTCGCGCACGGCCGAGCTGACGGTCGATTTTGTCAGGCCACTTTGGCTGGCCGCCTGCGCACGTGACAGCCCCGGCTGCGCCCGAATCAACCGCAGCAGCACACTGCGGTTGATGCGCTTGACGAGTTGCTGGTCGCCAGTGGTCTTTGTGGAGGTCATGCAGATGGGCTCAAAACCCCGCGTGGGCAGTTCAACCCGTCTTGCGCTCAGCCTGCGCCTTGCCAGCGGGCTGCTTGCCACCAATGATCATGCCCAGCAGCTCATCTTCGGTGACGCTGCTGGTCTGGTAAGCGCCCACCAGGCGACCATTTTTCATGACGGCCAGACGGTCGCTCAACGCAAACACATCCGGCATGTCGTGGCTGATCAAAAAGATGCCGACACCATCGGCCTTAAGCTGCTTGACCAGGCGGCCCACCATGGCGGTTTCTTCAGGGCCGAGCGCTGCTGTGGGCTCGTCCATGATCAGGATGCGGGCATTGAAATAGATCGCGCGCGAGATCGCCACCACCTGGCGCTGCCCGCCCGAGAGGCGGCGCACCGGTGTTCGCACATTGGTGAAGTTTTTGTTCAACCGAGCAAACACCTTGCGCGCATCCGCATCCATGCGGTGATCGTCCAGCGTGCGCCATTTTGTGAGCAGCTCCCGGCCCAAAAACAGGTTGGCTACTGCGTCCAGGTTGTCTGCCAGTGCCAGCGTCTGGTAGATCGACTCAATGCCCAGCGCCTGCGCATCCGCTGGCGTGCGCACGTTGACCTTGTGGCCGGAGATCAGCACCTCGCCACTGTCAATCGGGTAGGCACCTGCCAGCATTTTCATCAGGGTCGATTTGCCGGCACCGTTGTGGCCCAGCACGGCAACCACTTCGCCGGGGAACAGGTTCAAGCTGACATCATCGACCGCATGTACGCCACCGAATGCTTTACGAATGTTGCGCAACTCCACCAGCGGCGCGCTCATGCGGTGTCCCCAGTGAGCTTACGGTAAAGCACGTCGAACACCACCGCAACTATCAGCACCTGGCCGATGATGACGTAGCGCCAGCCAATCGACACATCCAGCAGCAGCATGCCGCTGTCAATCGACTGCATGATCAGTGCGCCCAGCACCGAGCCCAAAATCGAACCACTGCCGCCGGACAGCGCCGTGCCGCCAATCACAGCGGCGGCAATCACATACAGCTCCATGCTCGTACCCAGCGAATTCGTGCCCGCGTTCAATCGGGCAATCGACACCATCGCCGCAATCGTGATCAACACGCCCATCAAGGCGAATAGCATCAGCGTGACCCGGCGCACCGGAATACCGACCAGGGCGGCCGCTTCCGGGTTGCCGCCCATGGCAAACACGTAGCGGCCAAAGCGGGTGCGATGGACCAGAAATGAAAGTACAAAAGCAACCACACCCCATATCAAAACGGGAATCGGAATGCCCTGCGGCGCATCCTTGCTGGGGATGCGATAGGCGTTCATCGCGGCCGTGAAGGCCAGCAAGATCAGGATGGGCACCAGCGCGGTCAGGCCATCAACCCACAGCGGGTTGTTCGGCACGCCATAAGCCTGCTTGGCGGTGCGCCGATTGAGCGTGACCGCCATCAGCGCGATGGACATCAACGCAGCCAGAATCCAACTGGCTTCAACGCCAATGGCCCCATCAAAGCCGCCACCGAAACGCTGAAATAACGGGTCATTCACGGGCTGGGTCTTCCCATCCGCCACCAAAAAGGCAGCGCCACGAAATGACATCAAACCACCCAGGGTCACAACGAAAGACGGCACGCCCAGTACGGCGGTCAGCGTGCCTTGGTAAAGGCTCACCGCGATGGCCACGGCAAGTCCGGCCAGGCTGGCTTCAATCCAATGCCAGCCGCCGGTGTACATCAATGTGGCGATCAGAACGCCGACAAAACCCATCACCGAGCCGACGGACAAGTCAATATGCCGCGCCACGATCACCAGAACAACAACCGTGGACACGATGCCCACCACAGCGGTCTGCTGCGCGATGTTGTAGAGATTTTCTGGCGACAAGAAAATGCCGCC
>JANOTE010000665.1:0-22383 GCA_031416195.1 Rhodoferax sp. | reverse complement strand
TTGGCCATTACTTCAATCTGCGCCTGGGGAATGGCCTGCGTTTTGGACATGAAGGCATCGGCCAGCGTGTCACTCACGGTTTTAATGTGCGCATCCTGCGCCGATGGCGGCACTCCCAGTAATGTCATGCCGGAGCGCAGGCGCTGCAGCAGCTTGGGCAAGTCGGCGATCACGCGCGCGCGGTCGCTGCGGTTGGGTTTGGCACTGGCGGCCCAGACCAGATCGGTCGAGGATTTTTTCAACTCAAGCGTCTCGGCGTGCTGCGGGCCTTTGCGCACGGCCGCCACAGCCAGTACCTCGGCCCAGACCTTGAACAGGAACTCCCGAATCTCCTCGCGCACCGGCATTTCGCGCAGCATATTGCGCATCTCAATCGTGTACTGAATCGTCAGCGTTTCTTTTTGCTCAACCTGCTGCGCCACGCTGACAATTTTTTGGGTGTTGCCCTTCTCGGTCAAAAACTTGGCCATGAACTTCTGGAACTCGTCATAGACCAACTGGTAGACGCGCTTGCCGGTTTCGGGGTACTGCTCGATCACTTGCACTACACGCTTGACTTCGTTCTCCAATGCACCGCCCTGCACCTCGCTGGCCTCAAAGCCCATCACGCAGGAGCCCATGCGGTCAATCAACTGGCGTGCCGGGTGGCTGATGCCGCCGAAAAAGTCGGGCTCTTCCAACGCGACGCGCAGTACCGGCATTTGCAGACGCGCAAACCAGACGCGAATGCTCGGCGGAATACGGTCTTCCTGCAAGATCGCCTGGAACATCAGCGCCACAATTTCAATCGTGGCTTTTTCGCCTTTGGTCTCGGCTTTTTTCTTGAGTTCGGTGGTTTGGTCGCGCAGTCGCGTCGCCACGCGCGCCACCCCAGCCGGTGTGTACTCGTGCAGCTCGGTTGCGGCAAAATCAAACTCCTGGTGCCCCGGAGTTGGCCGTACTGCGATGGCTGCTGCCAGGGCGGGCGATGCAACCTGGTAGCTCGTGTTTTCGGCCTCGGGGCCGATGCGGCCAATCAGCAGGCGCTTGAGCTGGCCCATCACGCCCTGTGCCCGGCTACGCGCACGCGCCAGCGGCGTAGTGGCGGTCAACATGCGCGTCTCATCGTGCGCCTGGCCGTAGTCCGAACTGTGCGGTTGCAAACGCTGCCCGCCGGACGCAGGATCTAACCCCTTGGTGCCTGAAGGACTTTGGAGCGGCGGGGTCCCGCTGCCCGGTGCGTCGCCCTGCCAACCCAGTCGACCGCCAAAGGCCTCATCGGGGCGGCGCTGGGGTTGTGCAGGGGGTGCGGGTGGCTGCTGCTGCATGGCGCCCATGTCACTGGGGCCAAAGCCGCTGACATCGATGCCAAACGTGGAGTTGGCCGCCTGGATGTCTTTGGGCGGACGCAAGCCACCGCGAACCGACGAGAACGGCTTGCCGGTGGCCAGGCGCTTGACCCGGTCTTTCAACTGAATTGTGGGCAGCACGCCGTGGTGAATCAGGAAATCGTTGGAGAGGTTGTAGATCGCCAAAAAGCGGTCAGAGATCAAACGCAGCGCGGCCTCATGCACCAGGCCCCAGGAGTCGCGCGGCATGCCGGTGGCGGCCCACTGCTCGATAAGCGCCAGCATCAACACCTCGGGGCGGAATATGTCCTGCGCATCAAAATCTTCAGTGTCTTCAAGCTGCTTGATGCGCACGCGCAGGTCGTCCATCGGCGTACTGACTTTTTCGATCAAGCCGCGGGTCAGGCGCGAAGCAAGAATTTTGTTCTCGGTGACGTCTGTATCAACCAGTTGGAGGGCATCCTCGGCAATACGGGTTCGCGCGCTTACTATCGGAGGTGCCAGCGATTTCTGCCAGGCTTTCACCGTAGCGTCCAGCCACTGCCCACGGGCCTTCTGGTAAGCCGTCCACGCATCGCGGCGAGCCTGCATCTCCCGATTGGGCGCGGCCTCGTTCATGAGGCTGGTCAAGCGATCCTGCACCGTGGCGCTGATCTCGGTCATGGCACGCCCCGCCTCGGCGACGAAGCGCTTGCGCGTCTCTGCGGCCAATTGCGCTCGGGTGAGAGGGCGTTCGGTTGCCATGCCTATGCGGTGTGGGACGTTGCGGATTCGGATTAAACCGTGGCGCCCGCGTTGGGGTCGCTCGGGTCTTCGCCTTTTTTGGCGGGGCCAACCGGCCCTTTGACCAGGTCTTCACGCTTGATGCCCAGCCACATGGCGATGGCCGCCGCGACAAACACCGACGAGTAAATGCCGAACAAAATGCCAATCGTCAGTGCCAGCGCAAAGTAGTGCAGCGTGGGGCCGCCGAACAGCAACATCGACAGCACCATCAACTGCGTAGAGCCGTGGGTAATGATGGTGCGGCTGATGGTGGAGGTGATGGCGTTGTCAATGATCTCGACCGTATTCATCTTGCGGTAGCGGCGGAAGTTCTCGCGAATCCGGTCAAAAATAACCACCGACTCGTTCACTGAATAACCCAACACGGCCAGCACCGCTGCCAGCACAGGCAGCGAAAACTCCCACTGGAAAAATGCGAAGAAGCCCAAAATGATGATCACATCATGCAAGTTGGCGATGATGGCTGCTACCGCAAACTTCCATTCAAAGCGAGCTGCAAGGTAAATCATGATGCCCGCCACCACAAAGGCCAGCGCCTTGAGGCCGTCGGTGGCCAGCTCGTCACCCACCTGTGGGCCAACAAACTCGGTACGCTGGAGTTTCAACGGCTCGGCATCACCCGCCAGACAGACGACTTTGTTCTGCTGCTTCGGGTCGGCCTTCATCACACCGTCGGTCGTTGCACACAGGCCCGCCAACACCTTGTCGCCCTGCTGGGCTGAGCTCACGCCTTTGACGGCGGGCATGCGAATCATCACATCCCGCGCGGTGCCGAAGTTTTGCACCTGCACGTCGGTCAAACCGAGCTTGGCGATGCTGTCACGCACACCGTTTAGATCCGGGGCCTGTGCGTAGCTCACCTGCATCAGCGTGCCCCCGGTGAACTCCACCGACAGATGAAGACCGCGCGAGAACAGGAAGAAGACTGCGGCGAGAAATGTAGCCAGCGAAACCAGGTTAAAGACCAGCGCGTTGCGCATGAACGGAATGTCTTTGCGAATTTTGAAGAATTCCATGATTAACCGATCCTTGCCGTGGCCGAAGTGTCTTTTACGGACTGGTCTTTTACGGACTGGTCTTTTACCGCATTGTCTTTCAGGTTGTCTGGCCGCCAAACCGTGCCAATCGACACGCTCTTGAGCTTATTTTGCCGCCCGTACCACAAGTTGACCAGCCCTCGCGAGAAGAACACGCCAGAAAACATGCTGGTCAAGATACCCAGGCAATGCACCACGGCAAAGCCGCGCACCGGGCCAGAGCCAAAAGCCAGCAGCGCCAGACCGGCAATCAGCGTGGTGACGTTGGAGTCCAGAATCGTCGCCCACGCGCGGTCGTAACCCGCGTGAATCGCCGCTTGCGGTGATGCGCCGTTGCGCAGCTCTTCGCGCACGCGCTCGTTGATCAGCACGTTGGCATCAATCGCCATACCCAGCACCAGCGCCATGGCCGCCATGCCGGGCAACGTCAGCGTGGCTTGCAGCATCGACAACACCGCGACCAGCAGCAGCAAGTTGAAGCCCAGCGCGATGCTGGAAAACACACCGAACAGCATGTAATACCCGCACATGAACACCGCCACGGCTAAAAAGCCCCATGTCACACTGTTAAAGCCTTTGGCGATGTTGTCAGCACCCAGGCTGGGGCCGATGGTGAGCTCTTCGATAATTTCCATCGGGGCCGCCAACGAGCCTGAGCGCAGAAGCAGCGCCAGATCATTCGCTTCATTGACCGTCATTGAGCCGGAAATTTGAAAGCGATTGCCCAGCTCACCCTGAATGACCGGGGCCGTCAGCACCTCGCCCTTGCCTTTCTCAAACAGCACAATAGCCATGCGTTTTTTCAGATTTTCACGACTGACATCGCGCATGATGCGCCCGCCTTTGGCATCGACCGTCAAGTCCACCTTGGGCTGCTGGTTTTGCGAATCAAAGCCGGGTTGCGCATCAGTCAAGCTGTCGCCTGCCAGAATCACCTGCTTTTTGACGATGACCGGGCGGCCATCGCGCTCCAAAAACTTCTCGGCCCCAAACGGCACAGCGCCGGTGTTGGTTTCCGCCGCGCGGGCTTCGGCACTGTCATCGACCATACGCAGCTCCAGCGTAGCGGTGCGGCCAATCAAGTCCTTCGCGCGCGCGACATCTTGCACACCCGGCAGTTGCACCACGATGCGATCCAGGCCCTGCTGCTGGATGACGGGCTCAGACACACCCAGCTCGTTAATCCGGTTGTGCAGGGTAGTGATGTTTTGCTTGAGCGCTTGGTCTTGCACGGCGCGGGCAGAGGCGGGCTTGATGGATGCGGTCAGCGTGAACTCGTCGCCCTGTGCGGCATTGCGCATGTCCAGGTCGGAAAATTGATCTTGAATCAGGGCCATGGCCGCATCTAACGTCGGCTTGTCGCGAAACTTCAGCTCGATCAACTGACCATTGCGGGCAATGCCGCTGTGGCGGATGTTCTTCTCACGCAGCACCGAGCGGATGTCGCCGGACAACGACTCTGCCTTTTTGGTCAACGCCGCCTGCATGTCCACTTGCAGCATGAAATGCACGCCACCGCGCAAATCCAGGCCCAAGTACATCGGGGCCGCGCCCAGGGCGGACAGCCATTTGGGCGAGCGCGACAGCAAATTCAGGGCTACCACGTGACTCGGGCTGGTTGGGTCTGTTACCAGCGCCCTTTGAATCGCGTCTTTCGCCTTGAGCTGCACTTCGGTTGAGCCAAAACGCGCTTTGACGGACGTGCCTTCCAGCGCAATGCTGTCTGCGGCAATACCCGCGGTCTTCAAGGCCTCTTCAACCCGGCCCAGCGTGGTGGTGTCGATCTTGGTGGTGGCTTTGGCGGCAGAGACCTGTACTGCTGGGGCTTCACCAAAGAAATTCGGCAGCGTGTACAGCGCCCCCACGATCATCGCAATCACGATGATTGCGTATTTCCATACCGAATAGCGGTTCATAATTTAGCGGTTCAGGCAACAGGTTCTTTATTTGAACGTGCCTTTGGGCAAAACCTGCACGACCGAGCTGCGCTGCACTTGGATCTCAACGCCGCCCGCGATTTCCAGATGCAGGTAGCTGTCGCCCATCTTGCTGACTTTGCCCAGCATGCCGCCTGCGGTGACGATCTCGTCGCCTTTAGCCAGCGCCTCGATCATGCTGCGGTGCTCCTTCTGCTTGCGCATCTGCGGCCGGATCATCACAAAGTAAAGCACGACGAACATCAGCACCAGCGGCAGCATTTGCCCCAATCCGCTGCCGCTGAACAAGGAATCAATACCTCCTGCTGGCGCAGCAGCAGGAGCGGTTTGGGCAAAAGCGGACGAAATAAACACAGGCAACTCCACGACGCAAGGTCAAAAAACGAAAAAAAAGAAGACAGCGAAACGCCGCGACACGCATTTGACGCGCGGCGCGTACAGCCTGGCATTGTAAACGGGGCTTTTCGTCCTTTTAACTCGAAATCGCCCGCTGAAAACACTGCCAAAACATCGTCAAAACGACGTCTCATGCCGCGCGCTGATGGTCTTGCGGATTGTGAAATTGCGCCATCAATGCAGTCCATTTGACCCGAGCCGCTTTCAGGTTGCGTTCTTTGACATGGCCATAGCCTTTGATCTGATCGGGGATTCGGGCAATTTCCACGGCCGTGGCGTGGTTGGCCGGGGTCAAGGTCTTCAGCACCTCGTGTACGCTGGCTTTGTAATCGACGATCAACGCGCGTTCCATTTTTCGCTCTTCGGTTTTGCCAAAGATGTCCAGGGCACCACCGCGCAAGCCTTTGAGCTTGGCCAGCAGCTTGAAGCCCGTCAACATGCTGGGGCCAAACTTCTTCTTCTGCAACTCGCCCTTGTCGTTCTTTTTGGAGATTAACGGCGGCGCTAGGTGGTAGTTGAGCGTGAAATCGCCTTCAAACATGGCGTTGATTTTGGCGTGAAAAGCCGGGTCGGTGTGCAGGCGGGCGACTTCGTACTCGTCCTTGTAAGCCATCAGCTTGAACAGGTAGCGCGCCACCGCATCGGTCAGCGGCAGATGTTTCACACCCAGTGTTTCTTCGGTAGCTTTGACTTTTTGCACGAAGGCTTGGTAGTCAGAGGCATAGGCGGCATTCTGGTAGCCGGAGAGGAATTCAACCCGCTTGGCGATCACACCCTCCAGCGACTCGCGCTTTTTGAACTCGATCACGTTGGCAGGCGTGATCAGCCTCTGCACCGCTGCCAGGTCGTGCGCGGCGCGGCAGCCCCATTCAAACGCGGCCTTGTTTTGCGGCACGGCCACGGCGTTCAATTCCATCGCGCGGTGCAAGGACGATTTATCCAGCGGAATCCAGCCCTTTTGCCAGGCGTAGCCCAGCATCATCGGGTTGGTGTAGATGCTGTCACCGAGAAGGCTGGTGGACGCAGCATCGGCATCAAACACACCAACATGCGCCTCGCCCACCACGTCTTTGATTTCCTGCACACATTGCGCAGCCGGGTTTTGCCAGTTGGCGTTTTTGACGAAGGCTGCCGTGGGCGTGCTGTTGGAGTTCAACGCCACGTGCGTGCGGGTGCCGTGCATGCGTAACAGCGTTTCTTTGGCCACGGCGACGATCGGGTCGCAGCCGATGATCAAATCTGCCGCCGCCATGCCCACACGGGTGGTGCGGATGTCGTCCTGACTGTCGGCAATCAGCACGTAGCTCCAGGTGGCACCGCCTTTTTGCGCCAGGCCGCCCGCGTCTTGCGTGATGATGCCTTTGCCCTCCAAGTGCGCGGCTACGCCCAGCAATTGACCGATGGTGATAACACCCGTGCCGCCCACGCCTGCGACCACAATGCCCCAGGCGGGCACGGTTCCTGTCGTTTGGTTTTTCTTCAAGTGCGCAAAGTCTGGCTCGGGCAATGCGCTTAGTTCAAACGGTGACGGGAATGCATTGGCGGCTTTGGATTTTTTCTTGAGTTGCCCGCCTTCCACCGTCACAAAGCTCGGGCAAAAGCCTTTTACGCAGGACATGTCTTTGTTGCAGCTGCTCTGGTTGATTTGGCGTTTGCGGCCAAACTCGGTTTCCAGCGGCTCCACACTCAGGCAGTTGCTCTGCACGCCGCAGTCGCCACAGCCCTCGCACACCAGCTCGTTGATGACGACGCGTACCGCAGGGTCCACCATCGTGCCGCGTTTGCGGCGGCGGCGTTTTTCGGTGGCACAGGTCTGGTCGTAAATGATGACCGTGGTGCCCTTGATCTCGCGGAACTGCTTTTGAATCATGTCCAGCTCGTCGCGATGCTTCACAGCCACGTCTGCGACCAAGGTTACGCCGTCGTATTTCTCCGGCTCATCGGTGACGATGACGATTTTGGCCGCGCCTTCGGCCCGCATCGACTGCGCGATTTGCACGACTGAATGCCCCTCGGGCCGCTCGCCGATCTGCTGACCACCCGTCATCGCGACCGCGTCGTTGTAGAGGATTTTGTAGGTGATGTTGACACCTGCCACGATCGACTGGCGCACTGCCAGCAAGCCGCTGTGGAAGTAGGTGCCGTCCCCCAAATTGGCGAACATATGTTGGTCGTGGCTGAACGGCTGCTGGCCAACCCAAGGCACGCCCTCACCGCCCATTTGAGTGAAACCGACCGTGGCGCGATCCATCCAGATGCTCATGAAATGGCAGCCAATACCGGCCATGGCGCGCGAGCCTTCGGGCACTTTGGTGGAGGTGTTGTGTGGGCAGCCGGAGCAGAACCAGGGCTGGCGATCCGCCCCCTTCACACCAGTGATCTCCAGCGCATGCATGGACGATTCCTTGGCATCCAGCATCGCCAACTGCGCGTCCATGCGGGCGTGAATGTCGGCATCGACACCCAATTTTTTGAGCCTTTGCGCGATGGCGCGGGCGATGATGGCAGGCGACAGATCGGCATTCGCACGCAACAGCGTGTTGGACTTGGGATTCGGCATCGACCATTCGCCGCCGCTGCCATAGCGGTCGGTTCCTTCCACTTCATTGAACTTGCCCAGCACCGTGGGCCGCACATCGGCGCGCCAGTTGTACAGCTCTTCTTTCAACTGATATTCAATGACTTGTCGCTTCTCTTCCACCACCAGAATCTCTTGCAGGCCGGTGGCGAATTCGCGCGTCAACTGCGCCTCCAGCGGCCACACCACGCCGACCTTGTGCAGGCGGATACCGAGCCGCTGGCAGGTCGCGTCGTCCAGCCCCAAATCGAGCAAGGCCTGGCGCGTGTCGTTGAAGGCCTTGCCGCTGGCGATCAGGCCAAAGCGGTCGTTTTTGCCTTCAATGGCGTTGTAGTTCAGCCGGTTGGCGCGAATGTAAGCCAGCGCGGCGTACCACTTGTAGTCGAACAGGCGGGCCTCTTGATCGAGCGCACCATCGGGCCAACGGATGTGCAAGCCACCGGGCGGCATGATGAAATCAGTCGGGATTTTGATCTCCACCCGCTCGGGGTCGATCATTGCCGTGGCACTGGACTCGACGATTTCCTGAATCGTCTTCATGCCCGCCCACACGCCCGAGAAACGGCTCATGGCGAAGGCGTGAATGCCCAAATCCAGAATCTCCTGCACGCTGGCTGGGAAGAACACGGGCGTGCCGCAGGCTTTGAAAATATGGTCGCTCTGGTGCGCGGCCGTGGAGCTTTTGGAGATGTGATCGTCTCCCGCCACGGCGATCACGCCGCCCCATTCGGTGGTGCCGGCCATGTTGGCGTGCTTGAACACGTCGGAGCAGCGGTCAACCCCAGGGCCTTTGCCATACCAGATGCCAAACACGCCATCAAACTTGTTGCTGCCCGGTGGTGCAAAGCCAAGCTGCTGCGTGCCCCACAAGGCGGTGGCGGCCAGTTCCTCGTTCACGCCCGGTTGGAAGATGATGTTTTGCGCTTTAAGGAATTTCTCGGCCTTCCACAGCGCCTGGTCGTAGCCACCCAGCGGTGAGCCGCGGTAGCCGCTGATGAAGCCGGCGGTGTTTTTGCCCGCCAGTTTGTCGCGCAATTGCTGCAACATCGGCAGCTTGACCAAAGCCTGCACGCCGCTCATGAAAGCGCGGCCGTAATCAAGGCTGTATTTGTCATCCAGCGTGACCGTCTCCAGTGCGCGGCGGATGTGTTCGGGAAGGGGTGCGTTCATCGGAATCGGTTCTCCAAGTGGCGGTAAATGCCTTGTGGGCAGTGGGCGACCTCTTTGGCTTGCGCGCGGGATTTGCGCAGTGCCGCAGCGGACATCTGAAGTGTAGGGCGGCCTTGGTAATTCGTCAGGGCTTTCTGTGGCTGGGTTCGATCCAATCTAAAACGCTATAATAATAATAGCTTATTGAGCACATTGCTCGTGAGCTGGAGGCTTAAAACATTCATAAATTGAGCTATTTTTAAAGAATTTTCCTAAAAATTAACTCACAAGTTAATTTTTACCAGAACCGAGGCACCGGACGATCAAATCACTTCGGCCACAGCACCCACAGCCTTAGTGGCTGCTTCACCCGCCCGGCCAGCTCACCGGCCTGTAGCCCTGAGCCGACAAAATAGTCTGCCCGCACCGCGCCGACTATCGCGCTGCCAGTGTCTTGTGCCATCACCATCCGTTGCAGATTGACTTGCGGCCCGCTGGAGGCCAACCAAACGGGCGTGCCATACGGAATGCTGCCCGGGTCGACCGCGATGGAGCGGCCCGCAGTAAGCGGCACGCCCTGCGCGCCTTTGGGGCCAGGTGATGAGTCGCCCTCTGGAAGTGGCTCTTCCCGGAAAAACACCGTGCGCGGGTTGCTCCAGATCATCTCCTGCACGCGCTTGGGGTTTTGCAGCGTCCAGGCTTTGATGCCCGGCCAAGTCGCGTCTTTGATCGCCCCTTGATCAAGCAGCCAGCGGCCTACGCTTTTGTACGGCTGATCGTTGGTGCCTGCATAGGCCACCCGGGTGGTGATGTTGGAGCCATCCGGCAAGGTGACACGCAAGCGCCCCGAGCCTTGAATTTGCAGCACCAGCGCATCCACCGGATCGGCCAGGTACGCAATCTCACGGCCCTTCAATGCGGCCTGCGCGGCCGGCAGCGAGTCGATCTCCTGGCGCGTGTACCAAGGTTTTTTTTGCGCCAGGTTGAAGGGCGGTTGGTACAGCGGCACGTTGAAATTGGCCGTGGGCAAGCGGCTGGCCTCCAGCACCGGTTCGTAATAGGCGGTGAGCAGGCCTTCACTGGCCTGGGCTTGGGATGTCTGCAAGGGCTCAACCCGATACGGCTGTAGGCTGCGCATCAGCCATTGGCGCTGCACATCAGGTGTGGCGATGCTCAGGCGGCGCACCTCGCTGCACAGCGTAAGCCAGGGGCCAAGCGGCTTCTCGCAGCTTTGAATCCACGCGTTCCAAGCCTCGTACAGCGTATCGTCGGCAAAGCCCGGCAGGTCATCCCAGCGCACTGCCACCCAACGGCTTTTGGCTTGCGTGATGGCCGGGCGGGATGGGGCCACTTCGTCATCGTGTACAGCCATGGGCATCGGTACGGGTACCGGCGTGCCAGGCACGTCGGGGGATGGCAGGCCCCCAGGGCTTTGAACCGGCACCGATCCACATGCAGTCAGCATTCCTACAATCAAAGTTGTCACCATTGAATGAAAGACCACCGACATGACACTGCTATTACTCGAAGCCCTGGGTGCCATGCTGATCCTGGTGTTGATTGTGTGGTGGACCATGTTCTCAGGGCGAAAAAAGGGTGAGATCAAAGATCAAAAACCTGTGGATGAAGCACCGAAAAAACCACCGGTTGAGTGATTTCGTTAAAAATGAACCTGGAGGTTCATTTATTTGTCCAAATCAGTTAATTTGGTGATTTTATAAGTATTGGTATATGACACCAATAGCAACACAGGACTGCCAATGCCATTGTGGAATACCACTTTGACGGCGGCAGCATGACCAGCGATGCTCGGGTCATGCTGCTGGGAGCCATCGATCGCAAACTGGGCCTGATCCAAATCGTCTGCAGCACATTGCGTTGCCGCTGGGCTGAGTGGGCGCACCACGTCAAACACCAAACTCCTCCCCCATCTCCCGCGCCCGAATCTGCGCCGCGTGCAGGGCTTGCATGAACAGCTTTTTGATATTGCTGTGATCCATTGACGTGATGGCGGCGTGGGTGGTGCCGCCTTTGGAGGTGACGCGCTGGCGCAGCACTTCGGGGGGCTCAGAAGACGCGCGGGCCAGTTCGCCTGCGCCGATGAAGGTGGCGACTGCCAGCTTGTAGGCTTGCTCGCGCGGCAGGCCCATTTGCTCGCCAGCCTCAGTCATCGCTTCCATGAAGTAAAACATATAGGCGGGGCCGGAGCCGGAGAGGGCGGTCACGCCGTCTAGCTGGGCTTCATCGGTCAGCCACAACAAGTCGCCCGTGGTGGCGATGACTTGATTGACCAGCGCGCGGTCGGCAGAGTTCACGGCAGCGCGCGCGTACAGGCCGGTGATGCCTTTGCCGATGAGGGCGGGCGTATTGGGCATGGCGCGCACGATGCGTTCGCAGCCCAGCCAGCGGGCGATGCTGCTGCTGGTGATGCCTGCGGCCACGCTCAGGTGCAGGGCTTTTGTGGTGTGGCTTCTGGATTGCAGCGCAGCGTCTTTGAAGGTTTGGGGCTTGACCGCCCAGACCACCAGGTCAGCGCGTGCCAGACCAGCACCCGGCACCGGCTGTGCGTAGATATTGAAGCTGGTTTTGAGCTTCTGGCGGGCTTCGTCGAACGGCTCAACCACGTCGATTTGCGCGGTGCTCAAGCCCTTGCCCAGCAGACCGCTGATGAGGGCGCTGGCCATATTGCCGCCACCAATGAATGCAATGTGTGTGTTCATGCCGCTATTGTTATTCAAGCGCTGCCTGGCGCACAGCGTGCTCCCAGCCCGCCATCAACTCCATCGCTTTGCTGCGTGGCAGCGTAGGCATAAAGCGCCGCTCGGCCTGCCAAAGCGTGGAGAGTTGGTCCACGCTGCTGAACACGCCGCTGGACAGGCCCGCGAGATACGCAGCACCCAGGGCAGTGGTTTCGATCACCGCAGGCCGTACCACGGGGATGCCCAACAGGTCGGCCTGAAATTGCATCAGCAAATCATTCACGCACGCGCCACCGTCCACGCGCAGCTCGGCCACGGGCGCGGCACCGGCGGCCACCGCATCGCGGCTCATGGCTTGCAAGAGCGCGGTGCTTTGGTAGGCGATGCTCTCCAGCGCGGCACGGGCGATGTGGGCGATGGTGGTGCCACGCGTCAGCCCGGTGATCGTGCCGCGCGCATGCGGACGCCAGTAGGGGGCGCCCAAGCCGGTAAAGGCGGGCACCATGATCACGCCGCCCGAGTCAGGCACGCTTTGCGCGAGTGACTGCACTTCGTGGCTGCCTTTGATAGCGTTCAGGCCATCGCGCAGCCACTGGATGACCGCGCCGCCCACGAAGACGCTGCCCTCGGTGGCGAACTCGGGGGTGGATGTCGTCTGCGCTGCGCTGGTGGTCAGCAGGCCGTTGTGCGAGGTTTGAAACTTTTGGCCCGTGTGCATCAGCATGAAGCAGCCCGTGCCGTAGGTGTTTTTGGCCATGCCTTCCTTGAAGCAGCCCTGACCAAACAGCGCACTTTGCTGGTCGCCCGCCACACCGCCAATCGGGATGGCGTGGCCCAAGTGCGCGGGGCTCACCTCGCCGTAATGCGCGCTGGACGGCTTCACTTCGGGCAGCAGATTGGCTGGAATGTCGAGCGCCGTGAGCAACTCTGCGTCCCACTGGTTGGTGCGCACGTTGAACAGCATGGTGCGCGAGGCGTTGCTGACATCGGTGGCATGCACGCGGCCATCGGTCAACTGCCACATCAGCCAACTGTCCACCGTGCCAAAGGCCAATTCGCCGCGTTCGGCTTGAGCACGCGCGCGGGGCACGTTGTCCAGAATCCATTTGAGCTTGGTGCCGGAAAAATAAGCGTCAATCAGCAGCCCGGTTTTGGCTTGAATCGTGTCGGCAAGGCCGCGCTCACGCAGTTCCACGCAGGTGGGCTCGGCGCGCCGGTCTTGCCACACGATGGCGTGGTGAATGGGCTTACCGGTTTTGCGGTGCCACACCACGCTGGTTTCGCGTTGGTTGGTGATGCCGATGGCGCGCACGTCTTTGCCTGAGATTCCGGCCAGCGCCAGTGCATCACGTGCCGTGGTGAGCTGGGTGCGCCAGATCTCCATCGGGTCGTGCTCCACGCGGCCTGGTTGCGGGTAGATTTGGGTTAGCTCGAGCTGCGCGGAGGCAACGATCTGCCCGGTTTCATCAAACACAATGCTGCGCGAGCTGGAGGTGCCTTGGTCAAGAGCGAGCAGATAGTTCATAGAGAAAATTTTGTATGAGATTGGCGCTGTTCATACAGCAATATCGCACTGAACCTGCGCGTCCGCCAGTTGTTTGGGAAAGGGCTCGGGGGGCTTTGCATCGCAGAACAGGCGATCCACCTGCGACAGCGTGGCCACTTCCACCATCGCGGGCCGGTTGAACTTGCTGTGGTCGGCGGCCAGCCAGACCTCGCGCGCACTGGCGATGATGGCTTGCGATACTTTCACCTCGCGGTAATCGTAATCGCGCAGCGTGCCATCGCTTTCAATGCCGGAGATGCCGATCAAGGCAATGTCCACCTTGAACTGGCGGATGAAGTCAACTGCTGCCTCGCCAATCACGCCCCGATCCCGCGGGCGCACTACGCCACCCGCCACAATCACCTCGCACTGCGAGTTGGCGCTCAAGATCATCGCTACGTTCAGGTTGTTGGTAATCACCCGCAAGCCACTGTGCTGCATCAGCGCGCGCGCTACCGCCTCCGTGGTGGTGCCAATGTTGAGGATAAGCGAGCAGCCATCGGGCACCGCTTTGGCCACGGCGCGGGCAATGCGCGTTTTTGCATCGGCGTTCAAGCTCTCGCGCTGGCGGTGCGCGATGTTCTCAATGGTGGAGCTGGGCACCCGCACGCCGCCGTGAAAACGTGTCAACACGCCACTTTGCGCCAACTGCTGGACATCTCGGCGCACGGTTTGCAGCGTCACACCCAGCTTCTCGGCAAGCTGCTCGACGGTGGCCGAGCCGCGGCTTCGTACGACTTCAAGCAGACTGAGCTGACGCGGGTTGGACATGGATTGAATGTAAAGCGAAAGAAAAAGAACAAATCTAGGGGTAAACCATGGTTAATAACGAAACAATAACAACAATAATGAAACCAATCGCGCAAAACAGGCCAATTCGCCAGCGTGTTATTTTTTCCTCCTTCAATTCAATTAACTGTGGCCACATCCGTCTTTCTCTACCCCGTCTGCCCCGAAAGTGCTTCATGGAGCTAAGACTCGAACGGGTCGAGCAGCGCTTTGGCGCGCAGATTCATCTGTATCCGCTGGACATTGCGCCCATGCCCTTGAGCGTCACCGTGCTGCTTGGTGCCACGCAAGCGGGCAAGACCACGCTGATGCGCGTGATGGCGGGCCTGGATGTGCCAAGCAGCGGGCGCGTGCTGGCGGATGGAAAAGACGTGACAGGCAAGCCCGTACGCGATCGCAACGTCGCCATGGTCTACCAGCAGTTCATCAACTACCCGTCGATGACGGTGGCCGACAACATCGCATCGCCGTTGAAGCTGCGCAAAGAATCAGACATTGACGCGCGGGTGAAAGACCTGGCGACCCGCTTGCACATCGAGCCATTTTTAAACCGCCTGCCGGCAGAACTTTCGGGTGGCCAGCAACAACGCGTGGCGCTGGCGCGAGCGCTGGCCAAGAAAGCGCCGCTGATGTTGCTCGACGAGCCCCTGGTCAACCTGGACTACAAGCTGCGCGAGGAACTGCGCGATGAGCTGTCGCAGTTGTTCAGCGCGGGTGAATCCACGGTGATTTATGCGACAACTGAGCCGACCGAGGCCCTCTTGCTGGGCGGCTACACCGCGGTGATGGACGCGGGCGAGCTGCTGCAATATGGGCCGACGGCCGAAGTCTTTCACCGCCCCAAATCGCTGCGCGTGGCCCGCGCGTTCAGTGATCCGCCGATGAACCTGATCGCCGCGCATTGTGTTGCAGACGGTGTAGCGCTGCCGTCTGGGCAAACGATCAATGTTGCGCTGCCCGGCATTGCGCTCAACGCCACGGGTCTGACAGTAGGCGTGCGCGCCGGTGCCCTTCGCGTGCAGCAGCGCCCGGGCGACCTCGCTTTGCCCGGTACGGTGGAGCTGGCGGAGATTGCCGGATCGGACACATTTGTTCACGTGCAAACGGCGATTGGCGAGGTGGTCGCGCAGTTGACCGGCGTACACGTCTTCCGCCTGGGCGAGCCGTTGCAGCTTTATCTGAATCCGGCGCAGGTGTACGTATTCGACGGCGCGGGTGACTTGCTGGTTGCACCCAAACTCATCCCACAGCCTAAGGCGAGGCATTGACATGGCGCGCATCGATCTCGATTTGGCCCACGCCTATAAAGCCAATCCCACGGCAGACAGCGACTACGCCTTGTTGCCGCTCAAAATGACGTTTGAAGACGGCGGCGCCTACGCGCTGCTCGGCCCCTCGGGCTGCGGCAAGACGACCTTGCTCAACATCGTGTCCGGCCTGGTCACGCCCTCGCAAGGCAGTGTGTCTTTTGATGGCAGCAACGTCACCGGGCAAACGCCGCAGCAGCGCAACATCGCCCAAGTGTTCCAGTTCCCGGTGATTTACGACACCATGACCGTTGCCGAAAACCTGGCCTTTCCGCTGAAAAATCGCGGCGTGGCGGCGGACAAAATCAAGCGCCGTGTGGGCCAGATCGCCGAAATGCTGGAGTTGAGCGGCCAGCTCAACACCCGCGCTGCAGGCTTGACGGCCGATGCCAAGCAAAAAATCTCGCTCGGGCGTGGGCTGGTGCGGGAAGATGTGTCCGCTGTGCTGTTTGACGAACCCTTGACAGTGATTGACCCGCATTTGAAGTGGCAACTGCGGCGCAAGCTCAAGCAGATTCACCATGAGCTGAAACTGACCTTGATCTACGTCACGCATGACCAGGTGGAGGCGCTCACTTTTGCCGACCAGGTGGTGGTGATGACCCGTGGCCGCGCTGTGCAGATTGGCTCGGCCTCAGATCTGTTTGAGCGGCCCCAGCATACGTTTGTAGGCCACTTCATCGGCTCACCGGGTATGAATTTTCTGCCCGCGCGATGGAGCTCATCCGGGGTTGAAGTCGCTGGGCAAACCGTCGCCGCATCGACGCTAGGTTTGCAAACGCTGGGCGACATCACGCTCGGTGTGCGGCCTGAGTATGTGACTTTGGCCATGCCCCATTCGCCAGGCAGCGTGGCCGCCACTGTGACCAAAGCGCAAGACATCGGCACGTACTGGCTGCTGTCTGCGCAGGTCGGCAAAGGTTCGCAGGCCACGGTTCGGGCGCGCTTGAACCCGGCGCAGTCGATACCCGCCGTGGGCGAGCAGGTTTGGCTCTCGCTGATCGGCCCCAACACCTGCTTCTACAAGAATGATGTTTTGATAAGCGATGTTTCGGTTGGAGGTACCACCGTATGAAGCCCGTCAATCAAAAGGCCTGGTTCCTGATCTTGCCCGTGGTGCTCTGCGTCGCGTTTTCGGCCATCTTGCCGCTGATGACGGTGGTGAACTACTCGGTGCAAGACATCATCTCGCCCGAGCGGCGCGTGTTCGTGGGCACCGAGTGGTTCAAGGCGGTGATGCGTGATGACGATTTGCAGGGTGCGTTGATCCGGCAAGTAGTGTTCTCGCTGTCGGTGCTGTTGGTGGAGATTCCGCTGGGCATTGCGCTGGCGCTGTCCATGCCCGCCAAAGGCTGGAAGTCGTCTGCCGTGCTCGTGCTGGTCGCCATATCGCTGTTGATTCCCTGGAACGTTGTGGGCACCATTTGGCAAATCTATGGCCGTACCGATATCGGCTTGATGGGCGCCACCTTCGCCAAGCTCGGCTTTGACTACAGCTACACGGGCAACGCAACCCACGCGTGGCTGACGGTGCTGATGATGGACGTTTGGCACTGGACACCGTTGGTCGCGCTGCTCTGCTATGCGGGCTTGCGGGCGATTCCTGATGCCTACTACCAGGCCGCCAGCATTGACGGCGCAAGCAAGTTCGCGGTGTTCCGCTTCATTCAGTTGCCCAAGCTGCGCGGGGTGCTGATGATCGCTGTGCTGCTGCGCTTTATGGACAGCTTCATGATCTATACCGAGCCCTTTGTGTTGACCGGCGGTGGCCCTGGCAACGCCACGACCTTTTTGAGCCAGTACCTCACGCAAAAAGCCGTTGGCCAGTTTGATTTGGGGCCAGCCGCTGCCTTCTCATTGATCTACTTTCTGATCATTCTGCTGCTGTGTTTCATCCTGTACAACTGGATGCAACGCGTGGGCACCCAAGACAAATCGGAGGCAGGCCATGGATGACAAGCGCTTCAAGAAACGCAGCCTGTTTTTGCTGCTGTACCTGGTCTTTGCGATCTTGCCGGTGTATTGGATGATCAACATGTCGTTCAAGACCAATAACGAGATTTTGTCCACCTTCAGCCTGTGGCCGCAGAACTTCACGCTGGAGCATTACCGCACGATTTTTACCGACCCGTCGTGGTATTCAGGCTACATCAACTCGATGATTTATGTGGCCATCAACACGGTTATCTCCCTCGTGGTGGCGTTGCCCGCGGCCTATGCTTTCTCGCGTTACTCGTTCCTGGGTGACAAGCATGTTTTCTTCTGGCTGCTGACCAACCGCATGACGCCGCCCGCCGTGTTTTTGCTGCCGTTCTTCCAGCTCTACACCAATGTCGGGCTGATGGATACGCACATCGCCGTGGCATTGGCGCACCTGCTGTTCAACGTGCCGCTGGCGGTGTGGATTCTGGAAGGCTTCATGAGCGGCATCCCGCGCGAGATTGACGAAACGGCCTACATCGACGGTTACAGCTTTCCGCGTTTCTTTTTGACGATCTTCATCCCGTTGATAAAAGCTGGCGTGGGCGTGGCGGCGTTCTTCTGCTTTATGTTCAGCTGGGTCGAGCTGTTGATGGCGCGTACGCTCACCAGCGTGGATGCCAAACCGATTGTTGCCGTGATGACGCGTACCGTGTCTGCGTCAGGCATGGACTGGGGTGTGCTGGCGGCGGCGGGCGTGTTGACCATCGTGCCCGGTGCCATAGTGATCTGGTTTGTGCGCAATTACATTGCCAAGGGCTTTGCCATGGGTCGCGTATGAGGAGAAATTCTGATGTTTGAGTGGATGGCCTGGACGATGCCGGTCGCGGTGTTTTTTGTCAGTATTGTGCTGATGCTTTTCACCATGACGGTGTGGGAAATCAAATCGCCCACCGTGCTGCGAAAGGGATTTTTGCCGATTGAAACAACGCGGGGTGATCGCCTTTTTATCGGACTGCTGAGCGCGGCGTACACCAACCTGGCCTTTGTGGCGGTCAGTGAAAAGATGATCGCCTGGTTTGGGCTGGAGCAGGAGCCGTCCATCTGGATCAGTTTTGGGGCATCGATGCTGCTGCTGGCACTGATCATGCGCAAAGGCTGAATCAGTTTAATCAGTAATATATCAAATATATAGCACGTTACGCATATTATTCGAGGGCTAGCGCACTATTTTATTCGTAAATTGACGGCTTTTGCGTCCTCGGACATCAAATATTAACTTGCAAGTTAATTTTAGTTATTTTTGCCTTTCAAAGAGCCTCCGGCAACCACTTCCCAGCCGGAACGCTGTCATTTCAATGGGAAGATTATTTGAGGATACAGACATGAAACTGCGCTTAAATTCCGTGGCCTTTGCCGCCGCTGCCTTGGCCCTGGGCCAAAGCGCGTGGGCCGATGAAGCAGCGGCCAAAAAATGGATCGATGCCGAGTTCCAGCCTTCCACCCTGTCGAAGGATAAACAGGCCACCGAAATGAAGTGGTTCATCGACGCGGCCAAAAAGCTCAAAGCCAAAGGCATCAAAGAGATTTCGGTCGTGTCCGAGACCATCACCACGCACGAGTACGAATCGAAAACGCTGGCCAAGGCGTTTGAGGAAATCACGGGCATCAAGGTCAAGCATGACATCATCCAGGAGGGGGATGTTGTGGAGAAACTGCAAACCTCGATGCAGTCCGGTAAGAGCATTTACGACGGCTGGATTTCGGACTCTGACCTGATCGGCACGCACTACCGCTACGGCAAGGTTCTTGCGCTGTCTGACTACATGGCGGGCAAAGGCAAAGAATTCACCAATCCGGGTCTTGACATCAAAGACTTCATTGGCACGAGCTTCACCACAGCGCCAGACGGCAAGCTGTACCAACTGCCTGACCTGCAGTTCGCCAACCTTTATTGGTTCCGCGCTGACCTGTTTGCGCGCCAGGACTTGAAGGATAAATTCAAGGCGAAGTACGGCTATGACCTGGGCGTGCCGCTGAACTGGTCTGCCTACGAAGACATTGCTGCGTTTTTCAGTGAGGATGTCAAAACCATTGATGGCAAGCCCATCTATGGCCACATGGACTACGGCAAAAAAGATCCATCTTTGGGCTGGCGTTTTACTGATGCATGGCTATCGATGGCCGGCACGGCAGACATTGGTATCCCCAACGGGATGCCAGTGGACGAGTGGGGTATCCGCGTTGCAGCTGACAAGTGCACACCCGTGGGTGCGTCCGTGTCGCGCGGCGGAGCTACGAATTCACCAGCGGCCGTTTACGCGCTTACCAAGTACGTGGACTGGATGAAGAAATATGCACCCAAAGAAGCATCGGGCATGACGTTTGGTGAAGCTGGCCCCGTGCCCGCTCAAGGCCAAATCGCGCAGCAAATTTTCTGGTACACCGCTTTCACAGCCGACATGGTCAAGCCTGGCCTGCCGGTGGTGAATGCCGATGGCACACCGAAATGGCGCATGGCACCTGGCCCCAACGGCCCGTATTGGAAGCAAGGCATGCAAAACGGCTACCAGGACGTGGGGTCATGGACTTTCTTCAAAGACCATGATGCCAACAAGACTGCAGCGGCTTGGCTGTATGCCCAGTTCGTGACGTCCAAGACGGTGTCTGCCAAAAAATCTGCGGTGGGCTTGACATTCATTCGTGAAAGCGACATTCAGCACGAGTACTTTACTCAGAATGCCACCAAATTGGGGGGGCTCGTGGAGTTCTACCGCAGTCCCGCGCGCATCGCCTGGACACCGACAGGCAACAACGTGCCAGATTACCCCAAGCTGGCTCAGCTCTGGTGGAAGAACGTGGCGGTCGCAGTAACGGGTGAGAAAACGCCGCAAGCTGCGATGGACAATCTTGCCGAGGAGATGGACCAGGTTATGGGTCGCCTTGAACGCGCAGGCATGGCGCATTGCGCACCCAAGTTGAACAAGAAAGAAGACCCCAACAAGTGGCTTAGCGACAAAAACGCACCTTGGAAAAAGCTGGCGAATGAGAAGCCAAAGGGTGAAACCATTGACTATGACAAGTTGCTGGGTGCCTGGAAGGCTGGCAAGGTTCGTTAAGGCCTAATGATTCGGCGTTCAATGCGGTCAACCGGGTGGGTCGAATCGCCCATCCGGTTTCCTTGAATTATTTGTGGATTGGCACCATGCCTTCATCTGAGCATTTCGCCCAACCCTTGTTGACTTCGCGACGCGACTTAATCGCTGCATTGAAAGTGCCGCGTGCCTACGACATTGCCATCGTCGGTGGCGGTGCCACCGGCCTGGGTGTGGCGCTGGATGCCGCAGCGCGAGGTTTCAGCGTGGTGTTGGTGGAGTCGCATGACTTTGCCAAAGGCACGTCATCGCGCGCCACCAAGCTGGTACACGGCGGTGTGCGCTACTTGGCACAAGGCAATATTTCTCTGGTGCGTGAGGCGTTGCACGAGCGCACCACGCTGTTGAACAACGCGCCGCATCTGGCGCAGCCGTTGCCGTTCGTCATGCCGTCGTACAGATGGTGGGAAACGCCGTTTTACGGGGTTGGTCTCAAGATGTACGACGCGCTGGCCGGAAAAGCCGGTTTGGGAAAGACGGAATTTTTGAACCGCGACGAGACGCTGAAGCTGCTGCCCAACGCGCAGTCCGCTGGCTTGAAGGGTGGCGTCAAATACTGGGACGGACAATTCAACGATGCCCGCTTGGCGCTGGCGCTGGCCAGAACGGCGGCGGCGCGGGGTGCTTTGCTGGTCAACTACTGCAAAGCGACGGATTTGTTGTTTGACGGCGGCAAAGTAGCGGGTCTCGTCACACAAGATACTGAAACAGGCCAGCAGATCCAAATCAAATCCCGCTGCGTGATCAACGCAGCGGGCGTGTGGGTGGACGAACTGCGCCAGAAAGATGGTGATGCCAATCCCAACGATGGTCGCAGGTCCACGAAACCGATGGTCGCACCTAGCCAGGGCGTTCATATCGTCGTAGACCGGGAGTTCTTGCAGGCCGATGTGGGTTTGATGGTTCCCAAAACAGCCGATGGTCGCGTGCTGTTTGCCGTGCCGTGGTTAGGTAAAGTCATTTTGGGAACAACCGATACCCCACGAGACGATTTGGCCCGAGAGCCCGATCCGTTCAAAGAAGAGGTCGATTTCATCCTGAGTGAATCCGCACGGTACCTGAGCCGCGCACCCTTGCGCAAAGATGTGAAGAGCATCTGGGTGGGCTTGAGGCCCCTGGTCAAGCCGCAAGATGATGACGGTGACAACACCAAGGGCCTCAGCCGCGAGCACACCGTGTTGGTCAGTCGCAGTGGGTTAGTCACCGTGACGGGAGGAAAATGGACAACCTATCGCGCGATGGCCGAGGATGTTCTCGAAAAGTGCTTTGAAAGATCGCTTCTGTCGCGGGTTGAGGCTGGTGCCACTAGGCATCTCCTGTTGGCAGGCGCTGAGACGGCGACGCAAGCAGGAGCAACTGTCGGCTGGACATCCCTTTGTAAAGCCCCAGGCTTGCATTCATATGGTTCTGAAGCGCCTGCCGTTCAATCCATGCCAGGCGCCGACGTGCAGCTTGCCGACGGGCTGTCGGAGGCGATGGTGCGATTCGCCGCGCGCCATGAATACGCCCGAAATGTCGAAGACGTGTTGGCCAGGCGATCGCGCATGCTGTTTCTGGATGCGGCGCTGGCGGCGGCCGTTGCGCAAAAAGTCGGCCCCATTCTGCAAGAAGAGACGGGCATTGACCCCTTGCTCGACGATTTCCGTACCCTTTGCAAGAAATATTTGCACCTTCCCCAATAAACTTGTTGCAAACCCCCTAAAGTCGTGGCACAATCATGGGCTTGGCTTGAAAAAAGTCAGGTAGTTCTGCCCAC
>JANOTE010000664.1:0-2035 GCA_031416195.1 Rhodoferax sp. | reverse complement strand
TGCCAAAGCCGCAACACCTTGATGAGACTGGTTTGCGATTACTTCGCAAGCACCACAACTTTACGTGGCTAGCACTTGGCAAAGCCTTAGGATTATAGCATGCCCCTACCTGACCTTCACTCCACATTGAACAGCCTGAGGACGGGTCAATCAGCTGCCCAGACGGAGCGCGAACGCGCCATCTCTGTGGCCCAGTCGTCTGCGTGCGAGCGTGTATTTCTGAAAACCATGTTTGACGATGCGCGCGCCGAAACCACGCATCTAGCCGGATCGGTTTTGCAGGGCTTGGCCGTGTCGGTCAAAGATCTGTTTGACGTGGCCGGGCAGACCACGGCGGCAGGCTCCAAAATATTAGCCCAAGCGCCCAAAGCATCACAGGATTGCCCAGCGGTTGCTAGGCTGAAGGCAGCGGGCGGCGTGGTGATTGGCCGCACCAACATGTCGGAGTTTGCGTTTTCGGGCGTGGGCGTGAACCCGCACTTTGGCACGCCTGCGAATGCCGCGTCACGCGATGCGCCCTTAATTCCGGGCGGCTCGTCTTCCGGTGCCGCAGTGTCGGTCGCCACTGGTGCAGCATTCATCGGCCTGGGGTCCGACACAGGCGGCTCTATCCGTATTCCGGCAGCGTTGAATGGCATCGTCGGCTTCAAGAGCACGGCACGCCTGGTGCCGACTGAAGGAGCTTTACCGCTGTCTACAACGATGGACACCGTTTGCGCCTTAACCCGTTCGGTGCGCGACGCCATGCTGGCCCACGAAATTCTGGCAGCGCAGCGCATCACCCGCAGCCATGCGCCGCTGTCAGGCTACCGCTTGGCGGTCGTCAAACCCATCATGCAGGACGATCTGGATACGACCGTGTCCACAGCCTGGCAGCGCACGCTCAAGCACCTACGGACCGGTGGCGTAAAAATTGATGAGATTGACCTGCCAGAGATCGTTGAATTGGCCTCGATCAACGCGACCGGCGGCTTTTCCGCGGCTGAGAGCTATGCCTGGCACCATGCGCACATTCAACAGCATGCCAGCAGCTACGACCCGCGCGTGCTGGCGCGCATCCAGCGCGGCGCGGGCATGAGCGCACGCGAGTACATTGAACTGCATGCCGCGCGGCAGCAGTGGATCAAACGGATGGAGCAAGCATTGACCGATTTTGATGCCGTGCTGTCACCCACCGTGCCCATCGTGGCACCGCTGATCGCAACTGTTGCACCCGGCGTCGAGCGTGACGCGGCATTCTTTAAAATCAACGCACTGCTGCTGCGCAATACCAGCGTGGTCAACATGCTGGACGGCTGTGCCATCTCGATCCCGTGTCATGCACCTTCCGAGCTGCCGGTGGGATTGATGATCTGGGCCCCTGCGATGGCAGATGACACAGTGTTAAACATTGCGCTTCAGGTTGAAAATTCACTCGCACCACTTGCAAAGCGATAGGCACATTTCAGGGATTTCATGAGAATTGCAGTCATCAGTGCCGACGACCCGCCGATCATTGGTGCCAGCGGTGTACCGGGCCTGTAGTGAGCCCGAATCCACCTATGTCACGTGCGACTGCCATGACTTCGCCTCGGTTGATCGTGGGCAACCGAGGCGCAAACCGAAGTGCGCCGCTGCCCCTGTTCGACACAGCGGCAACGCGTCACCTTGAACACGCGACGCAGGCCAAACTGCCCCCGCACACCCTGATGCAACGGGCGGGTCTGTCCACTGCGAAATTGGCAATGGCCTTGGCCCCGCACGCCAACACGTTCTGGATCGCCTGTGGGCCTGGCAACAACGGTGGCGACGGCCTGGAAGCTGCGATGCATCTCAAGCAGTGGGGCAAGTCACCCGTGGTCACGTGGCTTGGAACTCCTGGCAAAGCGCCAGCAGATGCAGCGATGTCCTACCAGCGCGCACTTGATGCTGGAGTTGCTTTTGCGGATGTGCCGCCCGCAGAATTTGACTTTTGCATTGATGCGCTGCTGGGCATAGGCGCATCCTCAACGTCACCCCCACGTGAGATTGAAGGCCGCATGGCAGCGTGGATCGC
>JANOTE010000663.1:0-3996 GCA_031416195.1 Rhodoferax sp. | reverse complement strand
ACCATCATGTTCACCGTGCTGCCCAAGCTCGGCGTTGCGGGCAATTCGGCCATCATGAATGTGGAGCCAGTATTCGCGCTGACGCTGGCCTGGCTCATTCTGGGCCAGTCGATTGCGGCGATTCAAGTGGCGGGCGCGCTGATTGTGGTGGGGACGGTGATGGCGCTGGGTTTGAGGAAGCGGTAGATGATTAAAATTAACCTGGGAGTTAATTTTTTCTCCTTAAAAGTTATTTTTGACCGAAATATTGAACAAAATATTGCCTTGGCCCGCGCTTTATGTGCGTAACTAGCTATTAATTATATAGCGTTTCGCTTCGCTGTTGGGCTGTTTGCGGCAGTGGCAAAAAACGCACTGTGAACTTCGCGCCCGCAGGCACTTGGTCAGGGTAGGTTTCTTCCAGCGTGATGTCAGCCAGGTGCTGTCCGGCGATCTCCTTGACGATGGGCAAGCCCAGGCCGGAGCCATCGGACTCGGTGCCCAGCACGCGGTAAAACGGCTGGAACACCAGCGCGCGCTCGGTGGGTGCAATGCCGGGGCCAGAGTCCTCCACTTGCAGCTCCAGCTCTTTCAGGATTGCATCGGCCCGCACACGCACGGTGATCACGCCCGGCTTCTCGATGCTTGATGGCGTGTAGTTGATGGCGTTGTCCACCAGGTTGCGCACCATTTCTTTCAGCAGCGTGGGGTTGCCTTCCAGCATCAATCCGGCAGAGCCGGGTTGTGGGCCTTCAAACCCCAGGTCAATATGCTTGTCCATCGCGCGCGGCACGCAGTCCTGCATGACATCCAGCGTCAGGCGTGCCAGGTCGCAGGGCTGGCGGCTCATGGCAGCGCCGCTGCTCTCGGCACGCGCCAGCGCCAGCAACTGGTTCACGGTGTGGGTCGCGCGGATGCTGGATCGCCCAATCTGGCGCAGCGACTGTTTGAGATCTGCCGTGTTGGCATCTTCGCGCAGCGCCAGGTCGGCCTGCATTCGCAGGCCCGCCAGTGGGGTTTTGAGCTGGTGCGCGGCATCGGCCAAAAAGCGCTTTTGCGTGGTAATAGAGTCCTTCAGGCGTGCGAGCAAGTCGTTCACCGAGGCCACCATGGGCGCTACCTCCAGCGGCACAGTTTCAATCTCCAGCGGGCTTAAATCATCGGGCTTGCGCGCGCGGATGCGCTCCTCCAGGTGATTCAGTGGCTTGATGGCTTGCAGCAGGGCCAGCCACACCAACAGCACCGCCAGCGGCAAGATGACGAACTGCGGCAGCATCACA
The DNA here is from genome assembly GCA_031416195.1 of Rhodoferax sp. Lineage (GTDB taxonomy): Bacteria > Pseudomonadota > Gammaproteobacteria > Burkholderiales > Burkholderiaceae_C > JANYCG01. The sequence goes on along the minus strand of JANOTE010000663.1, from coordinate 2,737 downwards.
CCCTTGATGATCTCGGTGGCCAAAAGAGAGCGCTTGTCCAACGTCTCGGCCACCTGGATCAAGGCGGGTTTGGAGCCCGGGATGTTGAGTTTGACCCACAGGTAGGCCACCTTGATGTCCACGCCGCGAAACTCGGCATCGCGCAGCTGCACTTCCCCCGTGGAGGCTTTGTCATCGTCGGGCGGGATCGGCAAATCACGCTCGCCGCTGACAAATTCGCCCCGCGCACCGAGCACCTGGTAGTAAACGGTGTCGGTGTCGTCCGCGCGCAGCAACTCACGCGCCGGCAGCGGCAGGTTGAACTGCATCCGGTTGTTGACCACCGAGACCAGTTGCCCCAGCGCACTCACGTTGTACTCCAGCGCCCGGTCAAACGGCTTGCCCGCAATACCCTGCGCCACCACCCAGGTCAGCACCAGACTCAGCGGCCAAAGCAGTAACAGCGGCGTGAGCATCCAGTCCAGAATCTCGCCGAACAGCGAGCGCTGCTCGCGCTGGAACAGGTTTAAGGCCATTCAGGACTAGATTTTCTCTAAGCAGTAGCCCAAACCACGCACCGTGGCGATTCTGACGGGCCCCTTCTCAATCTTCTTGCGCAGGCGGTGGATATAGACCTCAATCGCGTTGTTGCTCACCTCTTCGCCCCATTCGCACAGACGCTCCACCAACTGATCTTTACTCACCAGGCGCCCCGCGCGTTGCAGCAGCACTTCGAGCAGGCCCAGCTCGCGCGCCGAGAGCTCCACCATCTTGCCCTCCAGTGTGGCCACGCGGCCGCTCTGGTCGTAGTGCAGCGGGCCGTGCTTGATGATGTTGCTGGTGGCACCAGCGCCACGGCGAATCAGCGCACGGGCCCTGGCCTCCAGCTCTTGCAGGCTGAACGGCTTGGCCATGTAATCGTCGGCACCGTAGTCCAGGCCTTTCACGCGCTCTTCCACGCTGTCTGCCGCCGTCAAAATTAAAACGGGCAGCGACGAGCCGCGTGCGCGCAGCCGCTTCAACACCTCCAGACCGTGCATTTTGGGCAGGCCCAGATCCAGGATCAACAAATCGAATTCGGTATTGGTCATCAGCGCGGCATCGGCCTCGGTGCCACTGGCCACGTGGTCTGCTGCGGCACCGCTGCTGCGCAAGGCGCGAAGCAGACCCTCGGCCAAAACCTGATCGTCCTCGGCAATTAATACGCGCATCGGTGTCTCCTGGTGGTTCTACGTGAGAGTTTGAGAGTTCGAGAGTGGGCCAATTTTAGGCCTCACGGTTTTCATGCTGCATAAGCCTCCAGCCCAATCGAGATCACAGTCGCCACCTGTTCGCCAACGGCCTGCTTGAGTTCGCTTTCAGCCTGCGCCACCGCCAGTTCAAACGCTTTGAGCCATACCAGCCCGGTGGCGCTGAAAATCACGCGCGTCGCCCGCGCATCGCGTGCGTCTGGCGTGCGCGTGACCAGGCCCCAGGCCTCGCATTGATCCACCAGCTTGCCCATCGCCTGCTTGGTCATCGCGGCGCTCTTGGCCAAATCAGTCAAGCGCGCGCCGGCAAGCGGCAAGTGGCGCGTGATGTGGATGTGCGCCGCAGACACTTGCGCGCGGGCTGCGAGGTTGGACAGGCCCAGCGGCACGTCCACGTTGTCGGCAATCAGGGTCAGCACTCTTGCATCAAAGCGTTGCAGCGCACGGCCCATCAAAAAGCCCAAATGGGTTTGTCTCCAGATGTCACCGGAGGAGTTGTTAGCCATTCTCGAATAGTAAATCAAACTGACTAAAAAAGTTGTTTACTGATTTCAATAGACCACGTTAAACTACTGTTCAGACATCCAGTCTGTCGAAATAGTCAGATGCTGGATGATTCGAAAAACTTGTCTGTATATTTGATTTTTAAGGATATTTTCATGGACGCCGCTGTAAAAAACATCAATACCATCATCACCCCCGCCGCCGCTGAAAAAGCCAAAGCCTTGCAAGTCGCCTTGGCTCAAATCGAAAAGCAGTTCGGCAAGGGCACCATCATGCGCCTGGGTGAGGGCGAAGTGATTGAGGACATTCAGGTCGTCTCCACCGGCTCGTTGGGGCTGGACATTGCGCTGGGCGTAGGCGGCCTGCCACGCGGGCGGGTGATCGAAATCTATGGCCCCGAAAGCTCGGGAAAAACCACGTTGACGCTGCAAGTCATTGCCGAGATGCAAAAGCTGCAAGGCACCTGTGCGTTTGTCGATGCCGAGCACGCGCTGGACATTCAATACGCGCAAAAACTCGGCGTCAATTTGCAGGAATTGCTGATCAGCCAGCCCGACACGGGCGAGCAGGCGCTGGAGATTGTGGATTCACTCGTGCGCTCCGGTGCAGTTGATCTGATCGTGGTCGATTCGGTCGCCGCACTCACGCCCAAGGCTGAGCTGGAAGGTGAAATGGGCGACAGCCTGCCCGGCCTGCAGGCCCGCCTGATGAGCCAGGCGCTGCGCAAGCTCACCGCCCATATCAAAAAGACCAACTGCACCGTCATCTTCATCAACCAGATCCGCATGAAGATTGGCGTGATGTTTGGCAGCCCTGAAACGACGACGGGCGGCAACGCGTTGAAATTTTACGCATCGGTTCGTCTGGATATTCGCCGCACCGGCACCATCAAAAAAGGCGACGAGGCGATTGGCAACGAGACCAAAGTCAAAGTCGTCAAAAACAAGGTCGCGCCACCGTTCAAAACGGCTGAGTTCGATATTCTGTTCGGCGAAGGCATCAGC
>JANOTE010000662.1:0-7647 GCA_031416195.1 Rhodoferax sp. | reverse complement strand
ATGATTCGCGACCCCAACCTTGACGCGCTGTTGGCCGCCCACAAGCAATTTGGCGGTACCACTGCATCGCAGATGCCAACGGGCTTCCTGCGCAACGCCACGTTTGAAGGTGCAGCGCGGTGATGAATCTGCCTCGGTCGTTAGGGTCGCAGCAGTCAACTAGATTTGGATGGCGGCTACTCTCGGGTACTTTCACCGTTTGTGTTGGTTGTTTTGGGTTTGGCGCTGGCTCAGTTTTGGCACAAGCACCCGCAGCGGTCCTGACATCTCCGGCTGCCAGTGCTCCAGATCCCCAACTGCCCGAGCGTAGCATCACCGAATGGCTGCTGCGCATGCACGAAGGCACGCGCAAAAGAACCTATGTGGGGACGTTTGTGGTCTCCTCCACCAACAGCATGTCCAGCTCGCGCATATGGCACGCGTGTGATGGTGAACAGCAAATGGAGCGGGTTGAGGCGTTGACGGGTGCGCCGCGCTCCACCATCCGGCGCAACGATGACATCATTACCTTTCATGCGGACAGCAAAGTCGCACTGTCTGAAAAACGGGAGTTTTCAGGCGTGTTTCCAGGCCTGTTGAAGTCCAACCAAGCGGGGCTTGCCCAACTCTATTCAATGCGTCAGCTTGGGGTGGATCGCGTCGCTGGTATCGAGGCGGATGTGGTGTCGCTCCTGCCCAAGGACAAGCTTCGTTTTGGCTACCGTGTCTGGAGCGAGCGCAAGAGCGGGCTGGTAATCAAGCTGCAAACGCTCGATACGGACGGGCGGGTACTGGAGCAGGCGGCTTATTCCGAGCTTCAGCTTGATGCGCCAGTCAGCATGAGCAAGCTGTCGCAAATGATGTCGAATCTGGACGGCTACCGGCTTGTCAAGTCTGACCTGCAGAAAACCACTGCCTTGGCCGAAGGATGGCAGATGAAAAGTGTGGTGCCGGGTTACAAGCCCATGAATTGCTACAAGCGCGCGGTGGTCAAGGCTGAAGGGGCTAATACTGATTCGGCCGTGCAATGGATATTCTCGGACGGCCTAGCATCGGTCTCGGTGTTTGTGGAGACGTTTGACCGTACACGTCATATTCAGGAAGGCCAGGCGGCATCCGGCGCCACACATTCGATCACGCGACGGTTCATTGACAAACCAGGAGAGCAGGCTGGAGAGTGGTGGCTGACGGTTGTCGGTGAAGTCCCCCTGCAGGTACTGCTTAATTTTGCGCAAAGTCTTGAACGCAAAAAATAACCCCCATTTACGTGTATTCAAGTCTCTGCTGCCCACGCGCCGACAGCATTGGCCAGTGTTGAACTTGAACCATTGGTGCCAAATGCAGTCCAAAAATCTAGCGGGAACGCAGCGCTGAAGCAGCAGTTTCATAATTTTCATTCGATGCTTCCTTGAAAGGGCAATGATGTTTTCAGTTGGTTCAAAAAAATGGGTGTCTTTGTTTGGCGCGGTGATCTGGTCGGCCACGGCTCTCTTCTTGCCGCTTGACGCAGCTCGGGCACAGACACGCACGCTGCCTGACTTCACCGATCTGGTCGAGCAGGTCGGTCCGTCCGTTGTCAACATTCGAACGCTTGAAAAAGTCACCACCCGCCAAGGGATGCCAGGCTTTGGCGGGGGTGGCAATGAAGAGGAGATGCTGGAGTTCTTCCGGCGCTTTGGAGTGCCGATTCCGAACGCTCCGCGTCAGGCACCACGGCCCAACCGACCCCAGCAGCCGCCGGAGCAAGAGCAACCCCGGGGCGTGGGCTCCGGCTTCATCCTGACGGCGGACGGTTACATCATGACCAACGCGCATGTGGTCGAGGGTGCCGATGAAGTGCTGGTGACGTTGACTGACAAGCGCGAATTCAAAGCGAAAACCATTGGCTTTGACAGGCGCAGTGACGTTGCCGTGGTGAAGATCGAAGCCACCGGCCTGCCGGCGGTGAAGACGGGCGATGTGAGCCGCCTCAAAGTGGGCGAATGGGTCATGGCCATTGGTTCACCGTTTGGTTTGGAGAACACGGTCACGGCAGGCATCGTCAGCGCCAAGCAGCGCGATACCGGTGACTTTCTTCCGTTTATTCAGACGGACGTGGCCATCAATCCCGGAAACTCTGGTGGGCCGCTGATTAACATGCGTGGTGAGGTGGTGGGCATCAATAGCCAAATTTATTCGCGCTCCGGTGGGTTCATGGGCATTTCGTTTGCCATACCGATGGACGAGGCGGTGCGCGTGAGTGACCAGCTGCGCTCAAACGGGCGTGTTTCCCGTGGACGTATTGGCGTGCAGATTGATGCAGTCACCAAAGATATTGCCGAGTCAATCGGCTTGGGCAAGGCCCAGGGCGCGTTGGTTCGTGGCGTTGAAGTCGGCTCTCCCGCAGAAAAAGCAGGCATTGAGGCCGGCGACATCATTACCAAGTTTGAGGGCAAAACTATCGACAAGTCGATCGAACTGCCCCGCCTGGTCGGTGCCGTCAAGCCGGGTACTAAAAGCGCGTTGACGGTTTTCCGCCGGGGCAGTGTCAAGGAGATCAACGTCGTGATCGGTGAGATTGAGGCTGACAAGGTCGCACAAAAGGCGTCTGAGCGCGACGAAAAACCCAAGGTCACTGCGGCCGTTCAACTGTTGGGGTTGACTGTGACCGACATCACCGAGGCACAGAAAAAAGAGTTCAAGGTCAAAAGCGGCGTGAAGGTTGAAGCCGCCACAGAGGCCAGCGCGCGCGCTGGCCTGCGCGAGGGCGATGTGATTGTGGCTATCGCCAACACGGAAATTGGAAGCGTGAAAGAGTTCGACGCAGCGGTTGCCAAGATTGATAAATCCAAGGCTGTCAACGTGCTTTTTCGCCGTGGCGACTGGGCGCAATATGCGCTGATTCGGCCCACGCGCTGAACGCTACAGACTTCAAAAAAAGCCCCCAATCCTGAGTCAGGGTTGGGGGTTTTTGCTTAAATTTCGACCAAAAAGACATTTCCAGAAAATATTTTCTCAAGAGATCGAGGCCCCGTTAAGTGTGTGATTACTAACAAATTCAAATTCGATTGACGATTTTGGTTAGAATAAGTGCTTCGTGGGATCGATTACTGGCATATAAAAAGCGCCAAAAACCACATTGTGGGATGATATGTAATGCCCCACAGGCGATGCACAGGTCACCCACAAGTTGTTCAAGTACTGTCCCCTAATATTGTGAATAAGCTGTGTATAAACTCCATGTTGCTGGGTTGCAACGACCCCAGTCGTGTGGTGACATGAGTGCGCTTTTCAATCTTTTTGCCTACAATGAAGTTCCAACCTTCGCAGTTGCCAATGATTGTTGGTTCAGGGCGCGCCGTAACTACGACGCGCCCTTTTTTCTTGGCCATTCCAAATTAATTCAATCACTTGAAGCTCTTCGTTGATGAATCACATCAGAAATTTTTCGATCATTGCGCACATTGATCATGGCAAGTCGACGCTTGCAGACCGCTTGATTCAGCGTTGTGGTGGCTTGCAGGATCGCGAGATGCAAGCGCAGGTTCTGGACTCTATGGACATCGAGAAAGAGCGTGGGATAACCATCAAGGCGCAGACTGCCTGTCTCAAATACACGGCGCAAAACGGTGAGATCTACAACCTCAACCTGATCGACACGCCAGGGCATGTTGACTTCTCCTACGAGGTATCGCGCTCGCTGTCTGCTTGCGAAGGTGCGCTGTTGGTGGTCGACGCAAGCCAAGGCGTGGAAGCGCAGACCGTGGCCAACTGCTACACCGCACTGGAGCTTGGCGTTGAAGTGGTGCCAGTGCTCAACAAGATGGATTTGCCCAATGCCGATCCTGATAACGCGCGGCTAGAAATAGAAGACGTGATTGGCATTGATGCGACGCACGCGATTCCCTGTTCGGCAAAAACCGGCATGGGCATCGAAGAGATTCTGGAAGCCATCGTTGCAAGAATTCCCGCACCCAAGGGCAATCCGAACGGCCCTTTGCGCGCGATGATCATCGACAGCTGGTTTGACAACTACGTTGGCGTTGTGATGCTGGTGCGCGTAGTGGATGGCCGCGTTGCCAAAGGTGAGCGCATTAAGATGATGGCGACTGAGGCGACCTACAACGCCGACAGCCTGGGTGTCTTCACGCCCGCCAATGAGCCTCGCACTTCGTTGGAAGCGGGCGAGGTGGGTTACATCATTGCCGGCATCCGCGAGCTGCAGGCGGCGAAAGTGGGCGACACCATCACCCTGATCAAGCCCGGCACAGGGGGCGCAGCGGCAACCGCTACCGAGGCGCTGCCGGGTTTCAAGGAGATCCAGCCCCAGGTGTTTGCCGGGCTTTACCCCACAGAGGCAAACCAGTATGAAGGTTTGCGTGACAGCTTGGAGAAACTCAAGCTCAACGATTCGTCCCTTCACTACGAACCCGAGGTCAGCCAGGCCTTGGGTTTTGGCTTTCGTTGCGGCTTTTTGGGGCTGCTGCACATGGAGATCGTGCAGGAGCGGCTGGAGCGTGAGTTTGACCAGGATCTCATCACCACGGCTCCCAGCGTCGTGTACCAGGTGGTCGGCGTGGACGGCGTGACGAGGATGGTGGAGAACCCCTCCAAAATGCCCGATCAGGGTCGGCTGGACGAGATTCGGGAGCCGATTGTCACTGTGCATCTCTACATGCCACAGGAATACGTGGGCGCGGTGATGACGCTGGCCAACCAGAAACGCGGTGTGCAGATGAACATGGCCTACCACGGCAGGCAAGTGATGCTGACCTATGAGATGCCGTTGGCCGAGATCGTGCTGGATTTCTTCGACAAGCTCAAGTCGGTCTCGCGCGGCTATGCGTCGATGGACTACGAGTTCAAGGAGTACCGCGCCGCAGACGTGGTGAAGGTGGACATTTTGCTCAATGGCGACAAGGTTGATGCGCTGTCGATCATCGTGCACCGATCGCAGTCGCAGTACCGCGGGCGTGCGGTGGTGGGCAAGATGCGCGAAGTCATTTCGCGCCAGATGTACGACGTCGCCATCCAGGCGGCAATTGGAGCCAACATCATCGCGCGTGAGACAATCAAAGCGCTGCGCAAGAACGTCATTGCCAAGTGCTACGGCGGCGATATTTCCCGTAAACGCAAGCTCCTGGACAGGCAAAAAGAAGGCAAGAAACGCATGAAGCAGATTGGTTCGGTTGAAGTGCCCCAAGAGGCGTTTTTGGCTATTTTGCAGGTGGAAGATTGATGCAAATCATTACTGCTTTGATCCTGGCGGCGTTCGTAGGCTACGCTGGCGCGTGGTACCAGGGTTCGGTCGAAGGCAACTTCTCGCTGCTACTCTTCCTGGCAACCGTCGTCACCGGCATCTACTGGTTGGCCGAGCGCTTTTACTTCCTGCCCCAGCGCTACCGTGCCGCAAAGCTGCTTGAAGCGGGGGCGGCGTCCCGCCGTGAGAGCCTTGACAAAATGGGTATCAAGCAGGTGGATGGCGATGTCACCGAGGCCAAAGACCGCATCCTGCAACAACCTTGGTGGCTGGACTGGACGGCAGGCCTGTTCCCGGTGATCATCGCCGTGTTTCTGCTGCGCTCGTTTTTGTTTGAGCCGTTCAAAATTCCGTCGGGCTCGATGATTCCAACGCTGATGGTGGGCGACCTGATTTTGGTGAACAAATTTCACTACGGCGTTCGCCTGCCGGTGATCAACCAAAAAATTACGGAGGGCAACAAACCGCAGCGCGGTGACGTGATGGTGTTCCGCTACCCGCCCAAGCCCAGTGTGGACTATATCAAGCGGGTGGTGGGTGTGCCGGGAGATGAGGTGGCCTACGCAGGCAAGCGTTTGACCATCAACGGCAAAATCGTCAGCACCACACAGCTACCCGAGTTCTTCGACCAGGATCAGACCAAGTACTTCCCGCAATTTGAAGAGCAATTGGGTGAAGCCAAGCATCGCATCTTGAACGATGACACCCGCCGCGCCACCATCTCCGAGGCGGAAGTGACTGATTTTCCCAACCGCCAAAACTGCCGGTACAGCGTGGAGGGCATGGTTTGCAAAGTGCCTGAAGGGCATTACTTCATGATGGGCGACAATCGTGACAACTCGCTGGACTCGCGCTATTGGGGCTTTGTGCCTGACAAAAACATTGTGGGCCGGGCGTTTTTTGTCTGGATGAATTTTGGGGATCTCAAGCGAATTGGCGGGTTTAATTAGCAGTGGCTGCTCGTTGACAGTCAATATTCGAGAATATTTCGACAAAGGTTATTTATGCGCACCGGGTTTAGTTCTCAGTTCAAGTCTTCGATGGGCAAGCCTTCATTCAAGCCCGCATTCAACCAGCGCGGCATATCGTTCCTAGGGCTTCTCGTGGTCGGCGGTTTCCTGGCCATGGTCGGTGTTATCGCTGCACAGGCGTTTCCGACGTTTCTGGAGTACCAGGCGATTGGCAAAGCCGCCAATAAGGCCGCCATGGGGAGTACGGTGCCTGAGGTTCGCAGCCTGTTCGACAAACAATCCGCCGTTGACGATTTCAAATCCGTCACCGGAAAAGATCTTGAGGTGACCAAAGAGGGCGACAAGATCGTGGTCAGCTTCGCGTACCAGCGTGAGATTCATTTGGCAGGTCCCGCCTACTTGGTGCTCAAGTACGCGGGCCGTTCCAAATAACGTGGTCGGAAGGCGCGTCGCATTGAATCAAGCTGCGCAGAGCGGATTATTCCGTTGGAGCACGAGGCGGTGAGCGACGCTCTGGCCGACTTGCAGCGCCGTCTGCAACATACATTTTCCAATCCGGCACTGCTTCGTCAGGCGCTGACGCACCGCAGTTTTTCCAGTGATCACAACGAGCGGCTTGAATTTTTAGGCGATTCTGTCCTCAGTCTGGCCGTCTCCGACCTGCTCTACCAACGATTGAGCGACCTGCCCGAGGGCGATTTGTCGCGCGTGCGTGCCAACCTGGTTCGCCAGGAAACCCTGCATCAACTCTGCGTTGACTTAGGGCTGCCCGAGCTGATCCGCCTGGGCGAGGGCGAGATGCGATCTGGTGGTCAAAAGCGCCCCTCCATCCTCGCCGACGCGCTGGAAGCGGTGATTGGCGCGGTGTATCTTGACGGTGGATTCACGGTGGCACAAGGCCTGGTTCAGCGCCTCTTCAAAGCGCTTGAAATCAACCCCGCCATGGATGCGATTGGCAAAGACCCCAAGACCGAGTTGCAGGAATGGCTGCAAGGGCGCAAGATGAAAGTGCCGCTGTACCGCGTGGTGGGCACCCAAGGGGCAGCGCACAAACAGATATTTGACGTTGAATGCGAAGTCATCGAACTTAACCTGGCGGAGCGCGGCATCGGTGGCTCGCGCCGTGCAGGAGAGCAGGCGGCCGCAGCGGCCATGTTGCAAACACTGCGGGCAAAAACAGCAGCCAAAGAACGGTTAGGGGCCACCTCATGAATTCCAAAAACTCAAATGCGCCAGCAACGCCACCTCAAGTGAAGGCTGCGGCGAAAAAAGTAGCGATCCCGAAAGTTACTAAGTCCGCTGTACCCAGCAAACCCATTAACGCGGCTGCGCCCGAGAGCGCCCAAGGCCCACAGGATCTGGAAGCCATGCTGGCCGGCATGCTCAAAGTCCCCAAGGCAGCGCCTGCCTCCAGCGAGGCAGTCGCCGGTCAGCGCTGCGGCCTGATTGCCATTGTGG
>JANOTE010000661.1:0-2311 GCA_031416195.1 Rhodoferax sp. | reverse complement strand
TGCAGATACAGCGCACAATGGCCTGCTGAAAGTGGGCCAGACCACACGCGATGTTAGGCAGCGTGTGGCCGAGCAACTCAAGACAGCAGCCATCAAGAACTACACCATTGCATTGGACGAACTGGCCGAGCGGGACGATGGGTCCATCTTTACCGACCACGACGTGCGTGCCGCGCTGGTCAAAAAGGGGTTTCAGAACATAGAACTGGAGTGGGTGTGCTGCACGGTGGTGGATGTAAAAACCGTGCTCGCCGAGATGCGCACAGGCCAGCGCTTCAGCGGCACGCACCATGAGACCTTTGGCATGCGCGACGAGCAGGCCGACGCAGTGACCAAGACGTTTGAATATTACCGCTCGATCTGGGCTGAGGACGCTAACTCTGCCCCGCGCTTTCTGTGGAACGCCAAGATGCGGTTTGGCAAGACCTTCACTGCATACCAGTTGGCGAGGAAGCTCCAGGCCAAGCGCGTTCTGGTGTTGACCTTCAAGCCGGCTGTCGAGGACGCATGGCAGACGGACCTGGAAAGCCATAGGGACTTTGGTGGTTGGCAATACCTCTCGCGTTCCTCGGGCAGCGACCCGACGCAGATCGACCGCGCCAAACCGGTGGTGTATTTCGGTTCGTTTCAGGACCTGCTGGGCCGCGATGCAGCGGGCAACATCAAGTCCAGGAACGAGTGGCTGCACACGGTGAATTGGGACTTGGTGGTGTTCGACGAATACCACTTTGGCGCTTGGCGCGAGACAGCCAAGGAGTTGTTTGAGGGCGAGGACGACGCAATCGCCAAGAAAGAGGCCCGGCTGGAATACGCTGGCGAACTTGAAGGTATCAACGAAGACCTGAACGTGCTGGCGGACAAGGAAACCGAGTTCCTGCCCATCACGACCCGGGCGTATTTGTACCTGTCGGGCACACCGTTCAAGGCGCTTGCCACGGGCGAGTTCATTGAGGAGCAAATTTTCAATTGGACCTACACAGATGAGCAGCGCGCGAAGGAGCAGTTTGCCGCTCAGCATCCAGCCAAGCGCAACCCCTATGCCGCCTTGCCGCAGATGCGGCTGCTGACCTACCAGATGCCAGACGAGTTACTGGCGATCGCCAGTGGCGGGGAGTTTGATGAGTTTGACCTTAACGCCTTCTTCGAGGCGTCAGGCACAGGGTCAAAAACGAAGTTCAAGCACAAAAGCGACGTGCAAAAGTGGCTGGACATCATTCGTGGCGGGCATGCGGCCCAGTCTGCCGAATTGCTGAAAGCGGGCACGCGGCCGCCGTTCCCCTATTCGGATGTGCGGCTTTTGCCTTACTTGCAGCATTCGTTCTGGTTCCTGCCCAATGTAGCGGCTTGCCAAGCAATGGCGAACTTGCTGGCCGAGCGGCACAACACTTTCTGGCAAGACTACCTGGTCATCGTGGCCGCTGGGGCTGCGGCGGGGATTGGGCTGGATGCGCTGCCACCCGTGCGCAAGGCCATTGGCAGTGGGTTTGAGAGCAAGACCATCACACTGTCGTGCGGCAAACTCACCACGGGGGTGACGGTGGTGCAGTGGTCATCCATCCTGATGCTGCGTAATCTGAAGTCGCCCGAGACTTACTTTCAGGCGGCATTTCGCGTGCAGTCACCGTGGTCTATCAAGAACCCAAATGGCGACAACCCGAATGAGGAGGAAATCCTCAAGCCTGTTTGCTTTGTGTTCGACTTCGCGCCCACGCGGGCGTTGCGACAACTTTCCGAATACGGGATCGGCCTGTCGCCAAACGAGACCAACCCCGAGAACGCAGTGAAGGATTTGGTGGCCTTCCTGCCGGTGTTGGCCTACGACGGTGCGAACATGACGCAGATCGACGCGGGCGGGATTCTGGACATTGCGATGGCGGGCATATCGGCCACGCTCTTGGCTCGCAAGTGGGAGAGTGCGCTACTGGTGAACGTAGACAACGGCACCCTGCGCCGCATCCTTGATAACCCCGAGGCCATGGCGGCGATGGAGCGCATCGAGGGGTGGCGCGCGCTGGGCGACAACATCATCGAGACCATCATCAACAAAAGCGAGAAGGTCAAAAACCTCAAGCACAAGGCCAAGGAGGGAGAACTGTCGGCTAAGGAGAAGAAGGAGCTTTCCGACGAGGAGAGGGAATACAAGTCCAAACGCAAATTGGTGCAGGAAAAGTTGATCAAGTTCGCCACCCGGATTCCGGCGTTCATGTACCTGACGGATTTTCGCGAGAACACGCTGCGGGATGTCATCACCAAGCTGGAGCCGGCCCTGTTTCAAACGGTGACAGGGCTGACAGTGCAGGATTTTCACCTG
>JANOTE010000660.1:0-1942 GCA_031416195.1 Rhodoferax sp. | reverse complement strand
GTTTGACAAAAAGCTGCGCCTGCTGGTGCTGGATGCGTTGGAGCGCATTGAGGTGGCGCTGCGGGTGGACTTGTCGCATCGACTGGGAGAAAAAGACCTATTCGCCTATTTGAAACCGACGCTTTTTCACGAAAACTTCGCTACCAAAGTTAACCCCGCCACAGGCCTGACCCAACACCACACATGGTTGACCAAGCACGCCGGGTTGATCGTGCGTTCGCGCGAAACTTTCATGACGCACAACAAGGAAAAATATGGCTTGCCGGTGGCCATTTGGGTGGCGTGCGAGGTGTGGGATTTTGGTTGCATGTCCACGTTGTTCGCAGGGCTGCAAACTGCCGACCAGGATGCGATTGCAAATAGTTATGGCATTGAAGACGGGCGGGTGTTTGCCAGCTGGTTGCGCAGCCTGAACTACCTGCGCAACGTGTGTGCCCACCATAGCCGCTTGTGGAACCGCAATATTGTGGAAGGTCCCAAGTTGCCTGTGCTGGGGCAGCTTGCATCGTTGGATGGCTTTATCGGCGATGGAAACGGCGCATTGCGGACCCGCCCCTTCCTGCTGCTGTGTATTTGCCAGCATTTGATGCAGGTGATTAATCCTTCTTCAAGTTGGGGCAGCCGGCTGAAGCAGCATCTGGTGGGCGAGTTCCCTGACCTGAGGCATTTGGGCATCACTTTGCAGGGGATGGGGGTGGATGAAGGCTGGGAACAGCGGGCTTGGTAAGCGACCGCCCAAAGAAAAACCCCCAAGCAGTTAGCACCGAAGTGCGTTTCTGAAGGGGGCCGTGTTCGGGGAAGTATACCTAAAAGTAGATTTTCACGTCAACTTTTCCAGCGTAACACTGGCCACATCGTTGGTGAATAACCTCTACTTCAGCTTGATTAAACTTGATTTCGAATGATTTACACCGATAATCTACCGCTTATGCACAAAGTTATCCACAGCGTCAACGTCAAAACGGCAATCCAAGCTCGGGGATGGACTCAAAAAGAGCTGGCTTCGCAGCTAGGCGTCACGGGTCAAGCCGTTACCAACTGGATGAAGGGCACAGATTTCCCGCGGCCCGACAAACTGCTCAAGCTGGCAACCACCCTGAAGCTAGGGTTTGCCGATCTGGTGCGGTTGCCCCAAGCCGCCCAACCTGTGGTGGCCTTCCGCAAAAAGGCCGGAGCCAAGACGACCGACGCGCACGTCATGAAGGCTATGGCCATGGGGGCTTTGCTAAAGGCACTGGTTCCATTCTTGTCTGGCGTACCGCAATTGCGCCGGCAGGTGCCAGACCCTTCTACCGAATACGCTGTTGTGCAGGATGTGGTGTCGCAGGTGCGCAAGAATTTGGGGTTGGGTGAGGGCGGCGTGCTGCATTACGAGCAGTTGCTGACTGAATTTGCCGAGAACGGGGCGGTTGTTGTGCCAGTGATGTGGGGCGCTCTGCAAAACCACAAGAACGCATTGCACATTCTGTTGCCACAGGAGCGCGTGACCTTCATCTTCTTGAATCTGGACACCTATCTGGAGGATTTCAAATTCTGGATGGCACATGAGTTGGCTCACGTGTTTACCCCGCAGTTGGCGGGGCACGATAAGGGGGAAGATTTTGCGGACGCCTTTGCAGGCGCTTTGCTATTTCCCAAAGAACTGGCCCGCACGGTTTATACCCAGGTTGCTGGGCAGCCCAAGGCGCATGAAGCCACCGTGTTGCAAGCGTTTGCGCATGAGCATGGTATTTCTCTTAATACCGTATTTCAGCAAGTCAATGGATTCGCTTCGTCGCAGGATTTGCCACCCTTGAAGCATGCGGCCATCGACATTCACAAAATCCGCAATGCGCAACGTGGCAAGCTGGTAAGCGAGACGTTGTTTGCACCGTTGCCGCCATCGCCTTTGGCTTATATGGCAGCGGCCGAGCGCCAGTTTCACAGCGACTTTTTTCAGGCA
>JANOTE010000659.1:0-1665 GCA_031416195.1 Rhodoferax sp. | reverse complement strand
GCCGAGCTGGCCCGCCGCATGGCGCGCGTGGGCAACTGGAGCAAGTACCAGCAGGCGCGCGAACAGGTGTTTCTGGCCGACGCCACCGCGCAGCTGGCCCGCGCCGAACAAGCCAACTTCAGCGAACGCGAAAAGCTGATCCGCCTGATGGGCCTGTGGGGCGCACAAACCAGCTTCACACTGGCCGAGCGCCTGCCCGATTTGCCCAAGTCGGTCACCGAAATGGGTGACGTGGAAACCCGCGCCCTGCGCGAACGGCTGGACGTGCGCTCTGCCATGGCTGAGTCGGGTTATGTGGCAGACCAGCTCGGATTCAAAAACGTGGTCGGCTACTTTGACGGCCTGTCCATCGGCTTGACACGGAACACCATTTTTGACAATCACGAAGGCACGCGGGCGAATCGCAGCGGCACTGAGCTTGAATTGCCCCTGCCAATCTTTGACTGGGGCGGCGCCAGAAGCGCCCGCGCGCAGGCCACCTACATGCAGTCGGCAGCGCAGGTGCGTGACATGGCCGTGAAGGCGCGCTCAGAAGCCCGCGAGGCCTACCACGGCTACCGCACAGCTTACGACCTGGCGCGCCACTACCGCGATGAGATTGTGCCGCTGCGCAAGTTCATCAACAACGAACTGGTGCTGCGCTACAACGGCATGCTGGCCAGCGTGTGGGATGTGCTGGCCGATACCCGCGTTCAGGTGATGAGCATCAACAGCGCGATTGAGGCCCAGCGTGATTTCTGGCTGGCCGAGGCCGACCTGCAGACCACCCTCACTGGCACGTCCACCGGGGGCATGTCGGGCATGAAAGCCAGCGCAAGCGGCATGGGTGGCGAAGCTGCCGCCGCGCACTGAACCCACTATATCAATTCAGCACAACCCAATGGACAAACTTGCAATGGATAAGAACGCAATGGACAAACAACCCATGGCCCGTCAAGCAATGGACCGGAGAAAGTTTTTCGGACAAGCCGCCTTCACGGCAGTTGCCGCAGCCAGCGTGAGCAAGGTCGCCATGGCCGCCCTGCCCGAGCCCGTGACGATGATGAAGCCTGACACCGCGCCGCCCCTCATCCCACAGACTGGCAGGCCCTACAACCCGGTCGTCACGCTGAACGGCTGGACGCTGCCCTGGCGCATGAACAACGGCGTGAAGGAATTCCACCTGGTGGCCGAGCCGGTCATCCGAGAAATTGCACCCGGCATGAAGGCGACGCTGTGGGGCTACAACGGCCAAAGCCCAGGCCCTACGATTGAAGTGGTTGAGGGCGACCGTGTGCGATTGTTTGTCACCAACAAGCTGCCGGAACACACCACCATTCATTGGCATGGCCAGCGTCTGCCCAATGGCATGGACGGTGTCGGCGGCTTGAACCAAAAGCAAATACCCGTCGGCAAAACCTTCGTCTACGAATTCATCGCGCGCCGCCCCGGCACCTTCATGTACCACCCGCACGCCGACGAAATGGTGCAGATGGCCATGGGCATGATGGGTTTTTGGGTGACACACCCAAAACAGAAGCACCCTTTGATCGATGAGGTCAACCGCGACTTCTGCTTCCTGCTCAACGCCTACGACATTGACCCCGGCAGCACCACGCCCAAGCCCAACACCATGCTGGACCAAAACCTGTGGACCTGGAACAGCCGCGCCTTCCCCGGCATCGA
>JANOTE010000658.1:0-6540 GCA_031416195.1 Rhodoferax sp. | reverse complement strand
AAAAATACAACTGCCGCCATGGGCTGCCTGGTGAAGAGTTCAAGTGCCTAATAGCTGGGCACCGAGTAGGACGTTTTCAAGTGGTGATCTCCACACACGCTTGACCCCGAGCCAGCAAGGCATCCTCAATGACATCTCGGTAGTTCAGCAGCAACCGCAAGGTATTGGCGCGCGAGAGGTTTTGAGTCTTGAGCCAAACCACTTTCGGCGGTTGGCCCCACACCAGGGACAGTTCTTCAAAATCGGCATCGCGCGTCACGATGACGTAGTTGGATGCCTTGGCTGTCTCCCAAACGACCGTGTCACTGGCTGACTCCAAACCGAGCAAGACGACTTGCG
The DNA here is from genome assembly GCA_031416195.1 of Rhodoferax sp. GTDB lineage: Bacteria > Pseudomonadota > Gammaproteobacteria > Burkholderiales > Burkholderiaceae_C > JANYCG01. Next base: position 6,201 of record JANOTE010000658.1, on the reverse strand, counting down.
AGCTGCCAGGGTAGTCGTGCTGCAAAAATGGAACGAGTCTACGTGAAAGATTCTCGTCGAGCAACAGCTTCATTGGGCCGTCATCGTATACACGCTGTGCTCGCGATCCGCTGCGAAGGCAAGCACTGCAAGGATGTCTTCTGCCACCAGCTCGGGGTAGTCTTCCAAAATTTCCTGATGCGACATCCCACTCGATAGCATCGAAAGAACGTCATACACGGTGATGCGCAAACCTCGCACGCAGGGCCTGCCACCACGTTTTCCGGGTTCTAGGGTGATTCTGTTCATGATGAGCCTCGTGATTGACGTAAAGATGACCGATTGCAGCTGCTTAGCGACTGGTTTGATATTCGCATGCTATCAAGACTGCATCGTCTCAATCCGCTGCACATGCGCCAGCAGCGAGCGTTTGGCCACGGGCCACATGCGCGGGGGTACGTCGTCATAGGCTTTGGCGACCCAGTCATCCATGTTGCCATCGGGCTGGGCTTGCATCACTTTGAGGATTTTGGCCTCGCGTTTGAGGCGGTGCGCTTTGAGGTGGCTGATGGCGCTGGCCGCCTGGCCCAGCACGTAGCCGTGGGCGGGCAGGATGAAGTGGATGAGGTGCTCGGTGCAGGCGGCGCTTAATGCGTCGAGCGAATCGAGGTAGTCCGTCATGTCACCATCGGGCGGATCGACCACCGTCGTGCTGCCGTTCAGGATGTGGTCGCCGCTGAACAGCAGGCCATCTTGCAGCAACACCAGGCACAGGTGATTGGCGGCGTGGCCGGGGGTGTGGACGACTTTGAGCGTGTGCGTCGTATCGGCGTGGATTGATTTTTCAGTCAGCGTCAGAAGCTCCTGATTTCCCAGTGCGCGATCCGGCGTGAACTCTGAGTTAGCCCGCGCTGTGGGCAGGCTGGCCAGGCCCAGAATGGGTGGGATGCCGTGCGGTGCTTTGGAACATAGGGCCTGCAAAGGCTTCGCCCCTGGCGAGTGATCGGCATGCGAGTGTGTGCAGACAATCATGCGGATGTCGCCACCCGCTGCGCGCCACAGCCGCTCAATGTGCTGGGCATCAGCCGGACCGGGGTCGATGGCGATGTAGCCGGTGTTGGGATCGCCCACCAAATAGCTGTTGGTGCCAGGGCCGGTCATTACGCCAGGGTTGGGTGCCGTGAGGCGCATCACGTTTTTGAGCAGGGGCACGGGTTGCAGTGTGTTCCAGTCCAGGTGGTGCGCGATTTGGCCATCGGGGCTGACCATCTCCAGCTCGCCAAACGGCTGCTCATGCTCCATGTAGCGCGCCTCGGTACCTGCGAGCCACCCTGCGCGCGGGCAGCTTGTCCACAGCGGCTGTTCACTCTCGGCGCAGGCATGCAGCACCGCATCAACCGTGGCAAAGTCTTTAAGCCGCTCCAGCGTGCGGATGGTGGGGAAGATGATGAAAAACGCACCTGCCGCGTGACGTGTGAGTGCATCCACCGGGCGCACCCAGACCGGCTCGAACTGCTCGGTTTCATCGGCCACCGGAGTCTGACCTTCGGGCATGCGGGCGACCAGAAACGGCACGTCAAAACGGCGTGGCAAGTCGCGATCGGTGATCCAATGCGCCAGCACGAAAACGTCGGCACCGCACAGCGTGAGGCCACGGGCTGCGCATTGGGCGGCGAAGGGCTGCTTGCGGTCGATTGCGGTGATGTCCTGCTGCGTCGCACCGGTGCCATCGCTATGCTGCGCGATGAGCACGCCCAGCTCTTCAAAGCTTTCACGAATCGCTGCGATGGCCTGCGTCAGATGCAAGTCACTTTGCGTGGCGCGGCGGCTGGCGTGGGCATGGGCGGTGGCATCGCCCGCGTCCACGCCACCGCCGGGGAACACTTACGCACCGGGGGCGAAGCTGGCTGTCATGGAGCGGCGCGTCATCAGCACTTCGATGCCCGCGATGCTGTCGCGCAGCAGCAGCACGGTGGCAGCAGGGCGCGGGGTGGCAGGGTCGCGCTGGGGGTGCAGGAGTTGTGTGAGACGTGGCATGATGATGTTATGGAAGTTGTAGCTTACTATGCTTATTATTCGAGGGCTACAGCACTATTTTATTTATAAATTGATCAATTCGACGGGTTTTATCTGAAAAATTAACCCCTGGGTTAATTTCAGGCCCCAACTTCAAGCGGCACCAATATCCGCGCCACCATGTTGTAAGCGGCAATGGCCGTGGTGATCTCAACAATCTGCGTGTTGTCGAAGTGTGATTTCATGTTTGCGAATACTGCGTTTGACACCCTCACATCCAAGGTGACTTGTACAGCGTATTCGATCACGGCGCATTCTGGCGGGCCGAAAGCGGCATCAGCCATCACACCGCGCGGGTTGGCGGCCATGAAGCGGGCCAGCGCGTCCAGCTCGGCCTGGGTGCCGCCCGCTGCAAGAAAGTCCGGTGCGTGGTGTTTGTATTCGTAGGTGGCACCGGTGAGCAAGGCTACACACAGGATGCCGAGCTCGCGTAGCTTGCGGCTGGTGGGCAGGCCGGTGCGCACTGCGCCCATGTAGGTGTTCCAGCCGCGCGCGATGGGCTCGCTCCACAAGAGCACGTGATCAAGCTCGATCATCTTGCCGCCTCGGCGCTTGAGTACGGCATCGACCAGGTCTTCCGGTTGGGGTTTGAGTTCGGCGGACCAATCAGGAATGCGCATGGATAACTTTCAAAAAGTGGGCGGAAATTTACCCCAAGGATAAAGGGATAATCCGCCGCATGCGAATCCAATTTACAAAAATGCAAGGTGCGGGCAACGACTTTGTGGTGCTGGACGAGACGCGCGAGCGTTTGAACTTGAATGCCGCGCAATACCGTTTTTTGGCCGACCGGCACTTCGGTGTGGGGGCGGATCAGGTGTTGACCGTGCTGCCATCGCCGGCCAAGGGGGTTGACTTTGAATACAAAATCCACAACGCCGACGGTGGCGAGGTTGAGCAATGCGGCAATGGTGCGCGCTGCTTTTTGAGTTTTGTCCGCGCCAACAAGCTAACGACGAAATCGCGCGTCAAGGTGCAAACCGTGAGCCGCTTGCTGGAGTTGCAAATGCAGCCTGACGGGCAGGTCAGCGTGGACATGGGCAAGCCCACGTTTGAGCTGGCCCAGGTGCCTTTCATTCCGCCCGGCCTGCAATCGCAAATCACCGACGAATGGCAGGTGTGGAGCTTGATTTTGGAGGGCCGGGAGCGGGATGGGTCGGACAACGGCCTGGTCTCGGTCGCTGTAGTCTCCATGGGCAACCCGCATGCGGTGATGCTGGTGGAAGACGTGGACACCGTCTCAGTGGGCACTGTCGGCCCGCGCGTGCAGCGCCACAGCGCGTTTGCGCAGGGCGTGAATGTCGGCTTCATGCAAATCCTGGGGCGCACGCACATCCGCCTGCGTGTGTACGAGCGCGGCGCGGGCGAGACGCTGGCTTGCGGCACCGGGGCCTGCGCGGCGGTGGTTTGCGGCATTCGCCTCGGGCTCTTGGATGAATCCGTGAAAGTTCACACGCGCGGCGGCGAGTTGACAGTGCAATGGGCGGGCGGTAACGCATCAGTCATGATGACCGGCCCGGCAACCACCGTTTTCAGCGGCGAAATTGACATTCCAGACGATCTATGAACACCACACTTTCCAATCCCGTAAGCGAAAGCGATATCGCCAATTACCTGGCCAATTCGCCCGACTTTTTTGAGCGCCACGCCGAGCTGCTGGCCGCCGTGCATTTGAGCAGCCCGCACAATGGCCGCTCCGTGAGTCTGCAAGAGCGCCAGGCCGAGATGCTGCGCGAAAAAATCAAGGCGGGCGAGCGGCGCATGATGGAGATGATCCGCAATGGTACGGACAACACCCTGCTGGCCGACAAGCTGCTGAATTGGACGCGCAGCCTGTTTTTGGTGAACGATGCGTTTGCCCTGCCGCAGTGCATTGCCAGCGAAATCAAAGGCCAATTCATGGTGCCGCAAGTGGCGATCAAGGTGTGGGATGTTGCCCCCGCCTTTGCGCACGCCGAGTTTGCCCATGGCGTGAGTGACGATGCCAAGCTGTTTGCGTCGTCAATCATGGAGCCGTTTTGCGGCCTGAACTCCGGGTTTGAAGCGGTCTCCTGGCTGCAAGACCCGGCCACGGCGGTATCGCTGGCGATGCTGCCGCTGCGCATGCGCGAGCCGGGCCAAACCTGGGGCGGCATGGCGCAAGCCTCCGCACCGCTGGCCAGCACGATGCAACCCGCCCTCCTGCCCGCATTCGGCATGCTGGTGCTGGCATCGCCCGACCCGCAGCGCTTTAATAGCAACATGGGCACCGATTTTCTGGAGCGCATCGCCGAACTGTCCAGCGCGGCGCTGTCGCGGCTGAGGTAGTCTTTGGATTCAGTTGACCGCCCCGCGCTGGTCGAACGTTACTTGGAGCACGTCCGAGTTCAAAAACGCCTGGCCCCAAGAACCGTCGAGCTTTACACGCTGGATCTGCAAAAGCTCAACGAATTCGCCCTCAAATCCAACGTTGTCCTGTTGGCCGTGCGTAACACGCACATCCGCCACTGGGTCGTGCAAATGCACAGCGGCGGGCGCGGTGGCCGCGGTATTGCGCTGATTTTGTCCGGCTGGCGCGGTTTTTACACCTGGCTGGGCCGCGAAGGTTTGATCGATGCGAATCCGGTGCTGGACGTGCGCGCCCCCAAAGCGCCCAAACCCTTGCCCAAAGCGCTCAGTGTGGACGATGCGGTCGCGCTGGCGAGTTTTCACGATGACACCCAAGACCCGTGGTTGCAAGCGCGCGACGTGGCTATCGTTGAACTGCTTTACGGCAGCGGCCTGCGTGTGGGGGAACTGGTGGGGCTGGATGCAGCGGCCAGCTCTAAATCGCGCGGCTGGATTGACTTCGAGGCAGCGCAGGCGCACGTTTTGGGCAAAGGCTCCAAACGCCGCAGCGTGCCCGTTGGCGTAAAGGCGATTGAAGCTCTGAGCGCCTGGCTGGCCGTGCGCGACCAGGTGCCGCGGTCAGCAGTCGAAGAAGATCAGGTGGCGCTGTTCAAAGGCAACTATGGCACTCGGTTAACGGCCCAATCGATTTGGCAGCGCCTGCGCAAGCGCAGCCAGCAGGCGGGCCTGCCCACGCCCGTACACCCGCACATGCTGCGCCACTCGTTCGCCAGCCACGTGCTGCAATCCAGCGGCGACCTGCGCGCCGTGCAGGAGCTTTTGGGCCACGCCAACATCACCACCACGCAGGTCTACACGCGGCTTGATTTTCAACACCTGGCCAAGGTGTATGACGCGGCGCATCCCAGGGCCAAGCAAAAGAACACAAATGGGGTCAAGAATTCCTGACCCGGATTTGAATGTTTCTATAAAATCAAGCCATGGGCCTTCCACTGCAAAAACTCCTTGACGTGTCGGCGTATCTGGAATTTGATGATTCCAGCCAGGGCCGCCAGGAATTTGAAAATGGCGTGGTTTACGCCATGACGGGCGGCACCATGCGGCACAACCGCGTAACCGGCAATATTTTCCGAATTTTGGCCAATCGCCTTGATGGCAGTGCCTGCCAGGTTTTCATCAACGACATGAAGCTGCACGTGCAGGCATCCGACAGCGTCTACTACCCCGATGTTTTCGTCTACTGTGGCGCCAATGTGGCCAATGAAGACACACTCGTCACCGATGCCAAGTTGGTGGTCGAAGTACTGAGCGATTCCACGGCGGCCCGTGACCGGCGGCAAAAACGGATTGCGTACCAAAAACTGCCTGGTTTGCAAAGTTATTGGATCGTCAGCCAAACCGAGCAACGGGTTGAAGTTCACAGCCGCAGCTTGGACGGCCAGTGGCAAGCGCTGGCCTACAGCCCGGACGGAGCCATCGCCACCGACTGGCTGGGCGATGAGTCCATTGCGTTGGCCAGTCTGTACACCGGCACTGATATTGCTATTTGAGGTTGCTTGTTGCATGGTTTACTACATTCGTAGTCAAAATACCGTAAAAATTAACCTGAGAGTTAATTTTTAATCAAAACCCCTCCCAAAACGTCAAAATATTAGATAAAATAGTGCCCTAGCTCTCGTGTAATGTGCGTAAATAGCTATTTAATATATAGCAATTCTGACCAGCCCCAGTCCCCTCCCTCATGAAAACCATCCGTCTCAAAGAAGGCAAAGAGCGCTCGCTGTTGCGCCGTCACCCCTGGGTGTTTGATGGCGCGGT
>JANOTE010000657.1:0-13100 GCA_031416195.1 Rhodoferax sp. | reverse complement strand
GCTACACGATTGACACCTTGCGCGATCTCAAAGCGGAGCACCCGCTGGCTGATCTGTTTTTGATCATCGGTGAGGATCAAGCCAGATCACTACCAAGCTGGCACCAGTGGCAGGAGGTTATGCAAAATGCTATAATTTGCGTAGCTGGGCGCGTAAATACTACAGAGGCGAGAGATGGATTGAGCTACGAATTTGCGCCACCACCCGCAGTTTCGAGCCGTTTTTTGCGATTGACCACGCCTTTCAACCCCGTCAGCGCCACCGCAATCCGCGCGCAGGTTGCCAATGCTGAACCCATTTCCGCACTGGTCGGCGAGCCCGTTGCGCGCTATATTGCACAACATCACCTCTATATTCAAAACTGATTCAAACTTGATGACTACTCAAACTGTCGTGAAAAAAGACGTTCAAAAACTTCAACGCGCCATCGTCGATGGGCTCGAAGACGTGAAGGCGCAGGATGTCCAGGTGTTTGACACCGAACATCTGTCCGCTTTGTTCGAGCGGGTGATCATCGCCTCGGGCACGTCCAACCGCCAGACCAAGGCGCTGGCCGCCAGCGTGCGTGATGCCGTGCGCGAGGCGGGCTTCCCCAAGCCGCGCGTGGAAGGCGAGTCCAATGGCGAGTGGATCATTGTGGACTGCGGGCAGGCGGTGGTACACATCATGCAGCCGAGCTTCCGGCAGTATTACCACCTGGAGGAGTTGTGGGGCGAGAAGCCGGTGCGCTTGAAACTTGGCGCGGCCAAGCCGGTTGTGAAAGAAGCGGTTGCTCCTGCAAAAGCAACAAAAGCTGCACCCAAGCCCGCAACTGATCTGAAACGCTCCAACGCTGCCAAAAAAGGCGTGGCGGAGGCCTTCCCGTCTAAAGCGCAAATCAAGAAAACTGCTGCGGCCAAGTCTGCCGTCAGCAAGTCGCCGCCCAAGAAAACGGCAGCCAAGAAAACGACAGCCAAGAAAGTGGCTGCAAAGTCGGCCACAAAACCGACTGTGACCAAAGTGACGGTAAATCCGCCAACTCGCAAAGTTGCCGCCAAGAAGGCCGAGGCGACACCGGTTCGCTCGCCGGCGCGAAAGAAACCAGCGCCAAAACGCTGAGATCGGTTCGTGAAGCTGATGATCGTGGCCGTCAGCCTGCGGGTGCCTGACTGGGCGCAGACAGCGTGGGACGACTACGCCAAGCGCTTCCCGCCGGAACTGAAAATCGAGCTTAAGGCCGTCAAAACCGAGCCGCGTGGCTCCAAAACGGTGGAATCGATTTACGCTGCTGAGCGGGCACGGATTGAGACGGCGATTCCCAAAGGCAGCCGCATCGTTGCGCTGGATGAACGGGGCACGGCGCTGTCCACCGTGGCGCTGGCCGGCAAGCTCAAAAGTTGGCAGTTGGAGAGTGATGATGTCGCTCTGGTCATTGGTGGGCCAGACGGGCTGGATCCTGCCTTAAAGCAGGGCGCGCACGAGCGCATCCGGCTGTCTGATTTGACGTTGCCGCACGCCTTCGCTCGGGTGCTGTTGATCGAGCAGCTTTACCGCGCCTGGTCGATCAATGCAGGCCATCCCTATCATCGCGAATGACTGATTTTGTTTACCTCGCATCGCAAAGCCCGCGCCGCAGTCAACTGCTGGCGCAGATCGGCGTTCGCCACGAGCTGCTGCTGCCGGGAGAGGACGAAGATTCCGAGAGCATTGAGGTGATGCTCAAAAACGAAGCGGCTTCAAGCTATGTCAAGCGCGTCACCCAACTCAAGATGGATGCTGCTTTGCTGCGCTTGAAAAAGCGCGGTCTGCCGAACGCGCCCATCATTTGCTCTGACACCACGGTCGCCCTTGGCCGTACGATTTACGGCAAGCCGCAGGATGCGCACGACGCAGCGCGCATGCTGGCCGCGCTAGCAGGCAAAACCCATCGTGTGCTGACGGCTGTCGCGATCGGCACTGCGCGCAAGCGTGTGCAGGTGATGAACGAGTCGCGCGTGACGTTTTCGCCCTTGAGCGTTGCGCAAATCAAAGCCTACGTCGCCTCGCAGGAACCCATGGGCAAGGCGGGTGCCTACGCGGTGCAGGGCAGGGCGGCGGCATTCATCGCGCACATCAGCGGCAGCTACTCTGGCATCATGGGGCTGCCCATGTTCGAGACCGCAGCTTTGTTGCGGTCAATGAACGTCAGCTTCTAACCTTAGCTGCTGATCTCTTCGTCCCAAATTGAGTCCCATGCAAGAAGACATTCTGATCAACTGGTCGCCTCAGGAAACCCGTGTGGCGATCGTCGAAAGCGGTGCCGTGCAGGAGTTGCATGTCGAGCGCGCGCTGGAGCGTGGCCTGGTGGGCAATGTGTACTTGGGCCGCGTGGCGCGGGTGCTGCCGGGCATGCAGTCGGCCTTTATAGACATTGGGCTGGAGCGTGCGGCCTTCCTGCACGTGGCTGATGTGTGGCACCGCCCGCCCGATGGCGAGAGCCTGAGCATGGCACGCAGCACGCAGGCGCAAATCCCGATTGAGCGCCAAGTGTTTGAAGGCCAGGCGCTGACGGTGCAGGTCATCAAAGACCCAATCGGCAGCAAGGGCGCGCATCAAGGATGCTGCCGTGCGCCAGCCGCCGATGACGCTGCTTCACCAAGACTTGAATCTGCTGCAGCGCGTGCTGCGGGACATGGTGGGCGAATCAACCCAGACAATCCGTGTTGATTCGCGCGAGCAGTTTGATGTGCTGATGGCGTTTGGGCAGGAGTTCATGCCCACCGCTGCGCAAAAACTACAACACTACAAGGGCGAGCGGCCTATTTTTGACTTGTTTTCGATTGACGAAGAAATCGCCAAGGCGCTGGGCCGCCGGGTGGATTTGAAATCGGGAGGGTACTTGATTGTCGATCAGACCGAGGCGCTGACCACGGTGGATGTCAATACCGGCGGCTTTGTGGGTGCGCGCAATTTTGACGACACGATTTTCAAGACCAACCTGGAAGCCGCGCAAGCCATTGCCCGCCAGCTGCGTCTGCGCAACCTGGGCGGCATTATCATCGCTGACTTTATCGACATGGTGCGTGAAGACCACCGCGATGCCGTGCTGGCGGAATTTCGCAAGCAATTGCAACGTGATCGGGTCAAAACCATGGCTGGCGGCTTCTCGCAACTGGGATTGGTGGAGATGACGCGCAAGCGCACGCGTGAGTCACTCGCCCACATGCTGTGCGAGCCTTGCCCCGCATGCGAGGGGCGTGGCAATGTGAAGACGGCGCGCAGCGTGACCTACGATATCTTTCGCGAGATTTTGCGCGAAGCGCGTCAGTTCAACCCGCGCGAGTTTCGCGTGGTGGCATCACCCAAGGTGATTGAGCTGTTTCTGGATGAAGAGAGCCAACATCTCGCGGGCCTGAGCGAGTTCATCGGCAAGCCCGTGTCCCTGCAAAGTGAAGCTGCGATGGGGCAGGGACAGTACGATATCGTGTTGATGTAGATACAGGTCAATGCTTTAAGATGCAACAGCCTTCCGCCCGCACCGCCAACCCGCAACCCATCGCCATCCTGACGTATCACCAGATCGACGCGATCCCGCCCAAAGATGCCCCGTTTCGCAGCATCTTTGTGACCCCCGGCGCGTTTGCGCGGCAGATGGCGATGCTGAAATTGATGGGTTACCAGGGCCTGTCGATGTCGGCGTTGATGCCATATTTGAAAGGCGAGCGCGGTGGCAAAGTGGTGGGGATCACGCTGGACGATGGCTACCTCAACAACTTCACGCACGCGCTGCCCGTGCTGGCGCGCCACGGCTTTTCTGCCACCTGTTACGCCGTAAGCCAGCTGGCGGGAAAAACCAATGTGTGGGATGCAGAGATCGGCATCGCGCAAACCCCGCTCATGAATGCAAGTCAGTTGCGCCATTGGGTCGCGGGCGGCCAGGAGGTTGGCTCCCACACGCGCCATCATGTGCGTTTGCCGCAGACCGATGCTGCCACCTGCCGCGACGAAATCACACAATCCAAGCAAGAGCTGGAGGCGCTGATGGACGCGCCTGTCAATCACTTCTGCTACCCCTACGGTGAGTTTACACCGATGCACACCGAGATTGCGCGCGACGCTGGCTTTCACACCACCACCACCACCCAGCGCAGCCGTGTGCAGGCAGGTGAGGACATGATGCTGCTGCCGCGCGTGCGCGTGGTCAACAACACGACACTGGCTGCGCTGTGGCTGAAGGTCGCCACAGCCTACGAGGATCGGCGGCGGGCGTGAGCACGGCTCTCAGCGCGTCAGACCAAGTGGCGCCTAAGCGTCTAAAGATCGCTGTTCTCAACCGCATCTTCTCGCCCACAGGCGGCGGTGCCGAGCGGTATTCATCGCCTTGGTCGAGCAGCTTGCAGCGCGCCACGAGATTCACGTGTTTGCCCAGCAGATTGATCACCATTGCCCCGGCGTGATTTATCACAAGGTGTCGCAAGTTTTGAAGCGCCCGCGCTGGATCAACCAGCTCTGGTACGCCACGGCCACTTGGTGGGCCACGCGAGCTGGTTTCGATGTCGTTCACTCGCATGAAAACACTTGGCACGGGCAGGTGCAGACCGTGCATGTAATACCGATCAAACACAACCTGTTTCACGGTCGCGAAGGCGCTGCGCGCGCCTTGCGTTGGATCAAGGTGATCACCAGCCCGCGCCTGCTGGTCTACTTGGGGCTGGAGCGCGCACGTTACGCGGCGCAGCCGGGGCGCATTGTGGTCGCCACCTCCAGCGCGTTGCAGCGCGTGATGGCCCAGACGCATCCCCACATTGCTCCGATGCTGCGGGTGCTGACACCCGGTGTCGCTGCAGTGCCCGGCAAGGCCACGCCCACCGACCAGCATCACGCCCGGCATAGCCTGAACCTGCCGCAGGAAAAACCTTGCATTCTTTTTGTGGCGAATAACTTTCAGAAGAAGGGACTCAAGACGGTGTTGGACGCTTTGGCGCAATTCAAAGACGAAACCATCCTTATCATCGTAGGCAACATCGCCCACGCTGCGGGCTTCAAAGCGCAAATTAAATCGCTCAACCTGGAGACCCGCGTTTTCTTTTTAGGCGCGCTCAAAGACGTTACCCCCGCCTACCAGGCTGCGGATTGCCTGGCCCACCCCACCCTGGAAGATACCTTTGCGATGGTCGTTCTCGAAGCGATGGCGCACGCGCTGCCCGTGGTCGTCAGCGCCGAACCGTATTGCGGCATCGCCGCGCTGCTGACCCACGGCGAAAACGCGTTCATCCTGCAAAATCCACGCAACGCCACAGAGATGGCCTCCCATTTGCATTCCGTCCTGCGAAACCCCCAGCGCAGAGATCGCCTAAGCCATGGCGCGGTCGCCTTCGCAGCGCAACACATGTGGGAGCAAGCCGCGCGGGAGCAGGAGGTGATGTATGCAGAGCTTCCTTAAATATCGTCCAGCAGCACATAAGGCAAGGCCTGCAGCGCCAACGTCTGACCGCTTGCCGAGCCCAGCGTCAAGCCGCCGGTAGCGGCTGCGGCGACTTGCATGGAGACAATGGCATCACATCCTCCGGTGGGCGATGCAGCTGCCTGGGCGACAGTACCGCAGGGTTGTTCTGCATCGTTTGACGCAAAGACCTCATCGCCAGCGGCCATGGGGGCAGCGCCATGAACGATGTAAGCGCGCCGCTTCAAGGTGCCCCGGAATTGGCTACGCGCCACAACTTCCTGGCTGGGGTAGCAGCCTTTTTTGAAGTTGACCCCGCCAACGGATTCATAATTGAGCATTTGGGGCACAAACGCATCCGCCGTTTTGACGCTGATCGTGGCGATGCCGCTTTGCACCTCGCTCCAGGCCCACAGGGCTTCGCTGAGGGCCGCGCCAGCAGGAGGCGTTTCGCTTTTCGGCGCAACCCACATGGCACGCGGAACCGTCGAGGCAGGGTACAAAGAGATCGCGGTACTTGCACCTGTGTGGACTGCGACCCAAGGCATATTGGTGTTCACGCCGAAGTTTTGCGCCGCTTTTCCAGCCAACCCAAAGATTGAAAAATCGTCCGTGGCATCGGTCAACTTCGCTTTGGCACGCATCACGAACATCGACAGGCGCTTGAGTGTGGCTGGCAAAACATCACGGCTGCAGATCAGCAAAATCTCGCTCTCGCCATCGTCTGTGCTGCGTTTGAAGCCGACAAAGCTGGCTTGCATGCGGCCTTTGGCGGAGCAGAACGCGGCCAGACGGGCTTCGCCGGGTTGGAGCAGGATGAAATCTTGTGTCAACTGCCCGTGCAGGAAGCTTGCGGCATCGGCGCCATCAACCTTGATGATGCCCAAAGAGCGAACGGGCGTGACACCCTCCAGACGGTCAAATGGCGTTACATCGTGGATCATGGGCTGAATTATGATCAATCATTCAATGTCTGAGTTAGGCTAAGGTCGTGAGAAGAGTACTGGTGTTTTTTGTAATTGTGCTGCTGGCGCTGGGTGCTCTGGGCGGCGCGGTGGCGTGGTGGGTCCATCAACCGCTGAAGCAGGGTGCTGATATCCTGGACTTGACCATCGAGCCCGGCAGCGCTCCCAGCGTTGTCGCGCTGGCGGTGGCTGATGCGGGCGTGAAGGTCGATCCGATGCTGCTGTATTGGTGGTTTCGGCTGTCCGGCGAGTCGCGCAACATCAAGGCGGGCAGTTACGAGATCGAACCGGGCCAAACACCGCGCACGCTCTTGGCCAAACTTGTGCGTGGCGCAGAGGCGCTGCGCAGCATCACGCTGATTGAGGGGCTGACCTTCGTGCAGATTCGGCAAGTGCTGGCCAAGGACGAGCAGCTTCGCCAGGAGACACGCGGGCTGAGCGTTGAAGCCATCATGCAGAAGCTGGGCAAACCCGGTGTCAACCCCGAGGGGCGGTTTTTCCCCGACACCTACAGTTTCGCCAAGGGGGCCAGCGACCTGGCTGTGCTGAAGCTGGCCCTTCGCGCCATGGACAAAAACCTGGATGCTGCATGGAGAACCCGCCAGCCCGATACGCCGCTCAAATCGCCCGAGCAGGCTTTGATACTGGCAAGCATTGTCGAAAAGGAAACCGGCCAGGGCAGTGACCGCGCGCAGATCTCCGGGGTGTTTACCAACCGGCTGCGCATCGGTATGCTGCTTCAAACCGACCCGACGGTGATTTATGGCATGGGCGAGAAGTTTGATGGCAACCTGCGCAAGCGCGATTTGCAGACTGATACGCCCTGGAACACCTACACCCGCCCCGGCCTTCCGCCCACGCCCATCGCCATGCCAGGCCGGGCGGCGCTGATTGCGGCGGTGCAACCGGCTCAAACCAAGGCGCTCTATTTTGTGGCGCGCGGTGACGGTACTAGCCACTTCAGCGCCACGCTGGAGGAACACAATCGTGCGGTGAATAAATTTCAACGCGGCCAGTAGAAAAATTAAAAATATGAGCGGAATTTTCATCAGTTTTGAAGGCATTGACGGAGCCGGCAAATCGACCCACATTGAAAGCCTGGCCAAATCGTTTGAAGCGCAGGGCAGGGTGGTCACGCAAACCCGCGAGCCGGGCGGCACGCCACTGGCTGAAAAGCTGCGGGCCATGCTGCTGAACGACCCGATGGATGACATCACCGAGACGCTCCTGGTGTTTGCCGCGCGACGCGACCACCTGCAAACCCTGATCGAGCCGGCGTTAGCGCGTGGAGAAGTGGTGCTGTGTGACAGGTTTACCGACGCGACGTTTGCCTACCAGGGCGGCGGGCGGGGGCTAGACCTGGACATGCTCAAAACTTTGGAGCACTGGGTTCAGACAAAACATAGCACCGGGAACCACCCGGCATCTGCGGCGCTACGACAACCGGATATGACCGTTTGGTTCGATATCGCGCCTGAAGTCGCGGCTGAACGCCTCGCCGGGGTGCGTATCCCTGACAAATTTGAAGCCCAGCCGATTGAGTTTTTTCAAAAAGTCGCGGCAGGCTACCTGCTTCGGCAAGTGCAGTATCCCCAGCGATTCGTGAAGATTGATGCGTCCCAAGCCAAGCATAAAGTGTGGCAGCAAATCACCCTGGCCATGGTGCGCCGGGGTTGGCTGGCGATTATGGTGGCAGCCAACGGGGGGCCGAGTTGAGCATCGATACCAGCACAGCTGACGCCTCCACGCCACCTGCACCGCCCTGGATCGCCCAACAGCTTGAAGCCCTGCTGGCCCAACGCGGCCACGCCTGGCTGCTGGCCGGGCCCTCTGGCCTGGGGCAATACCGCCTGGCGTTCGAGCTGGCTCGCACCTGGCTGTGCGAAAACCCCACCACACAAGGAGCGTGCTGCCAATGCACCAGTTGCCACGCGATTGACGTTCGCACCCACGCGGACTTGTGCGTGCTGATGCCCGAGACCGTGATGATCGAGCTGGGCTGGCCGTTGGGCGAAAAAGCGCAGAGCGATATCGACGATAAAAAGCGCAAAGCCAGCAAGGAGATTCGCGTGGATGCCATGCGCGAGGCGATTGAGTTCTCGCAGCGCACCAGCTCGCGTGGGCGCGGTAAGGCGATGCTGATATTTCCGGCAGAGCGGATGAACCACATTACCGCCAATGCCCTCCTGAAGACGCTGGAAGAGCCTCCTGGTGATGTGAAGTTTGTGCTGGCCAGCGAGTCTGCTCACCAGCTTTTGCCCACTATTCGCAGCCGTTGCCTGGGCCACACCATGCTGTGGCCGGCACCTGATGCGGCATTGGACTGGCTGCAAACGCAGGGCATTTCCAAAGAGCCTGCGGCGAACCTGCTGCGCGCTTCAGGCGCGCGGCCTGAGGATGTCGTGCAGTTCATGGCCTCGGGCCGCGATCCGGCAAGCTGGGCTGCGTTGCCCAAAGCGATGCAGCGTGGCGATCTGAGTTTGCTCAAAGACTGGACACCCGTTCAAACAATCGATGCGCTGCAAAAGCTCTGCCATGATTTGATGGCGCGAAAAGTCGGTGCTGCGCCACGCTTCTTTGAGCCTGGTAATCTGACTGTGAACGCACAGGCTCCGACTTTGATGGCGCTGAGCCAATGGTCAAAGGATTTGGCAGCAGCCACACGAACCATGGAACACCCGTTCAACGCCGGGTTGATGATGGAGGCCCTGGTCAGTCAGGCCAAAAACACCCTAAACTCAATGGTGCGAGATACCTGAAATGACTTTGTCCACCACACCCCGCCCCAGCGTCATCCAACTCGCCATCAAGGAGAAGGCAGCGCTCTACGCCGCTTACATTCCCTTGTTTTCCGAGGGCGGCATCTTCATTCCGACCTCCCGCGAATACAAGCTGGGTGACGATATTTATGTGCTGCTGTCTTTGCCAGATGACACGCAGCGTTACCCGGTCGCTGGCAAAGTAGCCTGGGTTACCCCCGCCAAAGCGTCGGCCAACCGCACGCAAGGTGTGGGCATCCTGTTCCCCAAAGACGAGAAATCCAAGGCCTTGAAGACCAAGATTGAAGAGATATTGGGCGGCCACCTGACTACCGATCGCCCTACCCAGACCATCTAATTCCATTCCTAAATCATCACTGAAGGGTGTTGCGCCTATTTCACTAATGATTTGGAAACGGAATAAATGATTCAGACCACAGGCTTTGGCGGCTTTTTAAACATGTTCACAGACTCCCACTGCCACCTGAGCTTTCCAGAGCTTAAGAGCCAACTCCCCGAAATACGCGAGGCCATGCGCGCGGCCCAAGTGGAACGGGCATTGTGCATTTGCACCACACTGGAGGAGTTTGCCGATGTTCACAGTTTGGCGACGCAGTACGACAACTTTTGGGCCACGGTGGGTGTCCACCCCGACAACGAGGGTGTGACAGAACCCAGCCTTGACGACCTGCTCAGTCGCGGCCAGTTGCCGCGCGTGGTCGCGATTGGCGAGACCGGGTTGGATTACTACCGCTTGGGCGAGCGAACTTGGGATGACATGCAGTGGCAGCGGGATCGATTCACCACCCACATCCGCGCGGCGCGCAGCTTGAGCAAGCCGCTGGTTATCCACACCCGCAGTGCCTCCAAAGATACCTTGTCGATCTTGAAGGAGGAGGGCGAAGACGGCGCGCCAGGCAGCGCTGGTGGCGTATTCCACTGCTTTACCGAAACCGCTGATGTCGCCCGCGCGGCGCTTGATTTGGGGTTCTACATCTCCTTCTCAGGCATCTTGACCTTCAAAACCGCACAGGATCTGCGCGACGTGGCCGCCTTTGTCCCATTGGACAGATTGCTGATCGAAACTGACAGCCCGTATCTCGCGCCGGTTCCCAAGCGTGGCAAAACTAACAATCCATCCTACGTTCCCTACGTGGCACAGGAGCTCGCGCGGATTAAAAATATCGCTGTGGATGAGGTTGCGCAGCACACCAGTCGCAATTTCGAAGTGCTTTTCAAAACCGTTAGTTTGGAGTGTGTAACATGACAAATTACTTTAAGAAAATTGTCTATCTAATTGTTTTATTAGCAACTTTTTCGGTTTCATCTGGTTCGTACGAGGATTTTTTTGCTGCGATTAAAAAAGATGACGCATCCGTGGTTACAAGTTTGCTCAAACGCGGGTTTGATGCCAACACACGGGATGAAAAAGGTCTGCACGCGCTGCATTTGGCGCTGCAAGAGCCATCACTGAAGGTTGCAGCGGTTTTAATGGACTGGGACAAAACCACGGTTGAATCACGCAACGCGGCGGATGAAAGCCCACTGATGCTGGCCAGTTTGAAAGGCTTGCTGGGCATCGTCGTGAAGCTGATTGAACGCGGTGCCGATGTCAACAAACCCGGATGGGCACCCTTGCACTATGCCGCGACCAAGGGCCACTTGGAGGTGATGAACATCCTGCTGGAGAACCACGCCTACATTGATGCCGCATCGCCCAACGGAAGCACACCGCTGATGATGGCCGCGATGTACGGCACGCCGTCGGCGGTCAAACTTCTGCTGGAGGCCGGAGCCGATCCGTTACTGAAAAATATTCAAGGCATGACCGCCATTGATTTCGCCCAGCGCGACAAACGGCTTGACTCGGCGGCGATCATTGCGGCCTTTGTGCGGGGTCAACAGCCCAAGGGGAAATGGTGACTTCTCAACTTTGTCATCAACCCGGTTTGATCATCGAATGTCATTTTAACTTCATACGATGTATATTATGTTAAGTTATAGAATAACTTCATGGAACTGAATTTCTTCAACCCGAATTAACGCCGCACCACCACTACTTAACCGCAAAGCCCACGCTGACTGCACTTAAATCTGCAAATGACGAGCCCAGTGCGATTTCGCCGCTCCCGTGCAGTACGCACTCATTGCGGCGCAGGTGCAGGTCCGAGCCGCTGCTGGCAAACCGGACCCAGCACCCGTAGGTGCTGACATCCATCAAGATCACGCTGCCGTTGCGCCAATCGATTCGGGCGTGTTCTCGCGAAACTCGCGGGTCGCTCACCACAAACTCCACCGTGCGCACCCGACCGATGTGGATCGGCAACTCGAACGACTGGAATGTTTGGGCCGTGTCCAGCCAGCTCAGGGAGATCTCGCCGCCCAGTGCATCGCTGCCTGTTGTGGGTGCGGTGGTTTCAATGTCGGCCTGCATCGTCAAAAAATCAGTGGATTCATCGAACTTCCACTCGATTTGGTACACCGAGCATGGCTCCGCCCGACCCCGGATGTTGATCGGCCCCAGCGGGCGAAAGCGCACACCCAAGCGGTCAACGGTGTTCATTTGCGGCGAGTTGGTCACCCAGATTTGGCTCGCGCCTGACAGGTCGCTCAATCGCGCGGCTACGTTGACAGCATCCCCATAGCAATCGCCTGCGACCATCTCGACCTCGCCACCGGCCACGCCAATGCGAATCGGCATGTGCATGCCCTTGGCGGCGTAGGCGGTTGATTTCTGGTGCAAACGCTGCAAATCCACGACCGCATCAATGGCGCGGGAACCGTCCTCGAATGTGGCCAACACCCCATCGCCCAGGGTTTTGACGATGTAGCCGCCGTGGGAGACGAATATCTTGCATATCCACTGCGTGAGCTGGGTCACGGCCTGCGTCGCCACGGCGTTGCCCGTCGCTTCAAAAAGACTGGTGCTCCCCATGAGATCGGCAAAAACTACCGTTGTTTGAACCGTGGTCTGAGCACCCATTCCCTGTATTCTTCCTTTGGTAGAGGCAGCCGAGAGTTCCCGCTGCCGGGTGAAGTTTAGGGCAAATGCTACGGTTAGTGGTTGGGCCAAACCAACATAGCGGTCATCAGTGTTGGTGCCCCCACAGAATGAAGGCATCGCGGTCCTGCCCCACCAAGTTGACTTGGGCACCCACCGGCAGCAGCACTTTGGTGGCGACATGGCCGAACGGCAGGTTGGTCAGCACCGGAATTTTCAGCCGACTGCGCAGCCAATCGATCACGCTTTGCAGCTTGAAGCCCTTGTCGTGGCTGCCCAGTTTGTACTGTGTGAACTGACCCAAAACGATCGCCTTTTGTTGCGCCAGCACGCCCGAAAGCAGCAACTGAGTCAGCATGCGCTCGATGCGGTACGGGTGCTCGGCCACGTCTTCCAAAAATAGGACTCCGCCCTTGACCGATGGAAAAAATGGCGTGCCCACCAAGCCGCTGAGCACCGACAGGTTACCGCCCCACAGCGTCGAATTCTTGATGTGGATAGCGGTTGGTATTGCGCCAGACTCTCGCTCTTTGCCCAACCGCCAACCCGCGCCCTCCCCTTGGCCTGTGATCATGTCGTTGAAGCAATCTTCCATGATGTCATCCGGCCCGGTGGATTTTGTGGCGTGACCGTGCAACTCGGCCTCGTCGGCCTGATCGTTGGCACCAAAGCCTTCGCACAATGCAGGCCCGGCCCAGGTTGTCTTGCCAGTCTTGGCCAATACCGCCAGATTGAAGGCGGTAAAGTCGCTCAAACCCACAAACTGAGTGTCACGGTCAATCGATTTGGCAACAGCCTTGTAGTTGATCTCGTCCAGAATCCGCGTCAACCCGTAACCGCCACGGGTGATGAGTGCTACGTCGCAACCGCTGGCTGCCGCGCGGTGAATGGCGGCCAGCCGAGTGGCATCGTCGCCCGCAAAGCGCTGATAGCTGGTCAGCGCATCGGCATCGATTTCGACCTCATGCCCCAGG
>JANOTE010000656.1:0-2376 GCA_031416195.1 Rhodoferax sp. | reverse complement strand
TGGCGCTGCGCCAGCTCGGTGGCGTTCAGGCTGGCGATGACATCGGGCAGCAAATCCTGGGTGCTGAAGATGTCGGGGCTAAATGCCTGCGCCCAGTCGATTTCAACCGCCGACAGCATCTCAAACCCATAGTCATTGACGGCGATGGAAAAAGTGTTGGGCTGATGACGGGCAATACGCCACGCCAGCAGACTGGCCAGGCCCAGATGCACATTGCGACCGGCAAACGGGTACAGAAACAGGTGCCAGCCATCGCGCGAATGCAGCGTTTCTGCAAGCAACGTGCCTGCCGTGGGCAAGGCGGACCAACGCGCTTGAACATCCAGCAGGGGTTTCAACAGTTTCATCTCGGGGCCTTCAAGCTGCCCGTTTGCAGCCGCACTCAAACGGGCCACGATCGCTGTGGACAGCTCATTCGAGAGCGACATGCGCCCGCCACTCCAGCGCGGTACCGCAGGTTTCTTTCCTTTGGCCGGGCGCACGTACGCCGTCATCTCGTGGACGCGAACCAGCTCCAGCAATCGGCCCGCAAACAGCAGGTGGTCACCCGGTTTCAGCCGGGCGATGAAGCTTTCTTCCACCGTACCGAGCGACTTGCCACCGCCACCCTTGCTGTAGAACTTCACGGCCATGCTGGCATCACTCACGATAGTACCGATGCTCATGCGGTGGCGCCGCGCAAGTTGCGCATCAGGCACATGCCACACGCCCTGAGCGTCTGGGATGGCGCGGCGATAGTCCGGGTAGGCACCGAGCGAGCTGCCGCCGCTTTTGACAAATGCCAAGGCCCACTGCCACTCGTCCTGGGTTAAATCCCGGTAGGCAAAGGCGGTTTTGACCTCGGCCTGCAACGCGTCTGCGGTGAAGCCGCCGCCCAGCGCCACCGTCACCAGATGTTGCACCAGCACGTCCAGCGGCTTGTGCGGCGACAGGCGCGGCTCAATGGCGCGCTCGGCCACCGCATCCTGTGCAGCGATGGACTCCAGCAGCTCCAGGCTGTGGGTGGGCACCAGCGTAAGGCGCGAGGGCCGCCCTGGCGCATGGCCCGAGCGTCCGGCACGCTGCATCAGGCGCGCAACTCCCTTAGGCGAGCCAATTTGCAGCACCCGCTCGACCGGCAAAAAATCTACACCCAAATCAAGACTGGAGGTACACACCACGCATCTGAGCCGCCCTTCCTTCAGTGCCAACTCCACCCAACTGCGCACCTTGCGGTCCAGCGAGCCGTGGTGCAGCGCCATCAGCCCGGCCCAATCGGGCTTGGCTTCCAGCAGCGCTTGAAACCACAGCTCTGACTGAGATCGGGTGTTGTTAAAAATCAATGACGTAGCGCTGGTTTCGATTTCGGCGACTACTTGCGGCAACATCCGCAACCCAAGGTGCCCCGCCCACGGGAACCGTTCCAAACTGGAGGGCAACAGCGTATCCACGCGCAGTTCTTTGGCCTGTTTGCCTTGAACCATGATGCCGTCACCCGACGGAATCAGCACCTCCAGCGCGTGTTGCAGATTGCCCAATGTGGCTGACAAGCCCCAAGTGATGAGCGTCGGCTGAAACTGCCGCAGCCGCGCCAACGCCAGTTGCAACTGCACACCCCGTTTGCTGCCAATCAGCTCATGCCATTCATCCACCACGACCATCCGCAGGCCGTCAAACAGCGTGCGGGCATCAGGCTGAGTGAGCAGCAGCGTCAGACTCTCGGGCGTGGTGATCAGCGCTGTGGGCAAGCGGCGCGATTGCCGTGCGCGCTCGGCGCTGGAGGTGTCGCCACTGCGCACGCCCAGGCTCCACGGCAGGTTCATTTCTTCAAGCGGCGCCTTGAGAGCGCGCTCGGTGTCTGCCGCGAGGGCCCGCATCGGCGTGATCCAAAGTACCGTGAGCGGTGGCGAAATTGACGCACGAGGCGCACGTTTTTTCGCCACTGAATTCAGCACAGGCATGGATGCCTTTGCTGGCGCACCGTACCGATTCAGCGCAGCCAGCCACACCGCATAGGTTTTGCCCGAACCCGTGGTGGCATGCAGCAGCCCGGACTTGCCTTGCGCCACCGCTTGCCACACCTCGCGCTGGAACGCAAACGCCTTCCAACCTTGTTGCTTGAACCAGCTATCAGCCAACGAGTCAGCCACCCGCGTCAACTGACAAGCTCCGCGCTGCTAGACTGCGGCAGCAGTGCCTTGAGCGACGCCAGCGTGTCAGCCTCATTCACTGGCTTGTCGGTGCGCCAGCGCAGCATCCGTGGAAAGCGCACTGCGATGCCGCTTTTGTGGCGCGTGCTCAGCGAGATGCCTTCAAAGCCCAGCTCAAACACGAGCGTGGGCGTGACGCTGCGCACCGGCCCAAATTTTTCAACCGTGGTCTTGCGGATGATCGCGT